>CASGEP010000013.1 GCA_949300515.1 uncultured bacterium | reverse complement strand
GTATGAAAACGTTGTCTCGGGAATAAAGATAAAGAATACATCAACAACATCTTTTACCTTTAAACCTAACGATAACTCCTTTAAAGGTCAAGACGGCAAGAGAGGAGGTACACCGTCAAGTGATGATATACAAAGCGGATACTCTCTTGATAATACAATATTTGAATACGGATTTAACGGAGGTATGGGAGCAAGTCCTTTTGGAATAGCGGATGCTAAATTAGGTGCAGCTCTTACCTGCGGAGGAGGTAACGTATCAAGTATTAATAATATAGCTTTAAGTCTTGGACTTGTTACCAACATTAACTACCTCTGTGCATCAGGTAACGTTAAAGGTAACAGCGGATTATCTCATGATCCCGTTAACAATGAATTCGGAGGCTCGGGAGGCGGAGGAGGAGGAGTAACCGATAACTCCTTTGAATTAGGTTCCGGAGGTAACGGCTCAAGCGGCTATCTCAGAATAAGGTGGGATATGGCGGAGAATGAAAATAAAGTTTACCAATTAAGACTATCGTTTCGTATCTTATTATCGGGGCGCACTCCAGGTAAGTAGATTTTTAATCTATTGCGGCGCCCCGTTTTTTTGCACAAAATTACTTTTTTCTTTTCAACTTCTCATGTTTGTTATAGAATTTTAATTAGGAAACAGAAGTGTAAAACATAGAAAGAAAAAAGAAGATGACAATGATGACAGAAAAACCGGAAGTAAAAAAGATGGAAGTTACAATCGGAGACAAGGTTGTAACTGTTGAAACGGGCAAATACGCAAAACAGGCAACATCCTCCGTAACCGTAAGATGTGAAGATACAATGCTTTTTATCCACGCGGTAGTAAGCAAAGAGCCGCGGGTGGGCATAGACTTTTTCCCGTTATTAATAGATTATGAAGAAAGAATGTCTGCAATAGGCAGAATCCCCGGCGGATACACAAGGACGGAAGGGCGCTCCAGCGAAAAGGCAATTTTGGTTTCAAGACTTATCGACAGACCCATTAGACCCTTGTGGCCCAAAGGTTACAGAAATGACGTACAAATTGTTTCGCAATTATTCAGCTATGACCAAAAAAATCAGCCTGATGTATTATCAATCCTCGGCGCATCTGCTGCACTTATGCTCTCCGGCGCACCTTTTGAAGGACCCGTCGGCGCGATAAGAGTCGGCAGAATTGACGGCAGAATGATTGCAAACCCGACACATCAGGAGTGCGAAAAATCCGACATGGATATAGTTATCGCAGGAACGCACGACAGTGTCATTATGGTTGAAGCTGGCTGCAAATTTGTAACGGAAGATGACATTATGGCTGCTGTTGAATTTGCACAGGTCGAAATAAGAAAACAGTGCGATGCACAGCTTGAATTTGCACGCGCCTGCGGCGTTGAGAGGGAAAACTTTGTAAATCCTTATGATACGTCGGAAATCGCACAGATTATAAAAGACAATACTTACGATATGATTGTCGATGCTTATCACAATTTTGACAGAGAATACAGACAAAACAAGCTTGAAGAAGCTAAAAACATCGTAAAAGAAAAAATTGAAGCGCTTGATGATGAGCACCCGATTAAAAAAATGATGGAAGAAACGGGCATTGACTTTGTCGCAGAAGAATTCAAGGCATTAGAAAAGAAAATAATGCGTGCAATGATTAAAGACGAAGGTGTACGCGCAGACGGCAGAAAAATAACCGACGTAAGACCCATTTGGTGTGAAGTCGGAGTCATTCCGCGCGCTCACGGTTCGGCAGTGTTTACAAGAGGTCAAACACAAATATTGTCCTGCGCAACTCTTGCAGGTCCGAATATGGCACAAGAGCTTGACGGAGTTGACCCGCAGCTTAAAAAATCTTATATGCATAAATATATTTTCCCCGGGTTCTCTGTCGGTGAAGTAAAACCCCTGAGAGGTCCCGGACGCCGCGAAGTAGGTCATGGAAACTTGGCAGAGCGTGCTAATGTTCCTGCACTTCCCGATGAAAAAGAATTTCCTTATGCAATTCGCGTAACATCCGATGTCCTTGAGTCAAACGGTTCAACCTCAATGGGTTCAACTTGTGCAAGCTCAATGGCACTTATGGACGCTGGTGTTCCCGTTAAATGTATGATTTCGGGCGTTGCAATGGGACTTATAAAAGAAGGCGACACAGATATTGTTTTAACGGATATTCAAGGTATAGAAGACTTCTTGGGCGATATGGACTTTAAAGTCACAGGCAACTCTGAAGGTATTACAGCTCTACAAATGGATATGAAAATTAAAGGCATATCTAACGAAACGCTAAGACGTGCGCTATATCAGGCAAAAGACGGCAGATTACACATTATGGAATGCATGAAAGAAGCAATAAGCGCACCAAGAGCCGATTTATCACCGTTTGCGCCAAGATTATACACGCTGACCATCCCGCAAGATGACATAGGAACGGTAATCGGACCCGGCGGAAAAATGATTAGAAGCATAATTGACGCGTCAGGCGCTGAAATTGATATTCAAGATGACGGTACGGTAACTGTTACATCTAACGACAAAGAAGGTGCGGATATTGCAATTAAGATGATTAAAGACCTCACCTTTAAGCCCGAAGTCGGCATGGTAACTAAAGGCAAAGTGGTAAGGATTATACCAATCGGGGCTTTTGTTGAACTCGCGCCCGGAAAAGACGGTATGGTACACATTTCGCAAGTATGCAGCGAAAGAATTGAAACCATAGAGCCGCATTTAACCATCGGACAGGAAGTAATTGTCAAAGTCATTAAAATTGATGACAAAGGCAGAGTTAACCTTACAATTAAAGGAGTAAGCGAAGATGAAAAAGCAA
This sequence comes from uncultured bacterium, assembly GCA_949300515.1. GTDB lineage: Bacteria > Cyanobacteriota > Vampirovibrionia > Gastranaerophilales > Gastranaerophilaceae > Galligastranaerophilus. Next base: position 40,903 of record CASGEP010000013.1, on the reverse strand, counting down.
GTTGCCAATAAATTTAAAAAAACTGCTCTAATGCTTTGTGCTGCGGTATTTACCGCGCTGGCACTGGGCGGTTGCTCAACACTGTCGTATGTTGGGGAGGATTTTGATGCAAAAAATTCCGCCCTTATCCAAACCGACGAGATGTTTTATTTTTCAACATACAATAAAACATCCTCAAGCGAAGATATCTCAATGCGCGTCGGCATTTCAAAAACACCCGTGCCCGATATCCTTGCAGCTTATGTTCAAATAAACAACAACTCGGCAACAAACGATTATGTATTTTATACAAAAGACTTTGAACTGAGTGCAAACAACACTCCGATAAGTTTAATAAGCTCATCAAGCTACCTTGGCGCTTATCAAAGTTCTCAAGCAGGCGCGCTTGCCTCTATGTCGCAAGCCTCCGGTACGCTCAGCAACATTGCAAACATTGCAAACACTTACCAGCGCCTGAACCAAACAAACCCGATTGCCGAAACAACAAGCGTGACATCGAGCGACGGGGCTTACAAACAAATAAGCACGGTTGTCGAAGGCATAAGCCAGCACACCATTAACACTGCCGCAGTTGTCAAACCGAGCGAAAATAAATTCTTTTATCTGTTTCTGAAAGATCCCGGGGTGTACCCCATAAATGTAACCTATAAAGATTTATCTTACAGCTTTATGGTTAAGGGCAACGGTGTTCAGGAAGACGACGAATAAAAATTTACAAGGTCAGAGAGCCTTTGGGCAAAAACGCTCAAAGGCTCAGCATCTTGTTGAATTTGTCTTGTTTTTTCCTTTTCTTGTCGGGATTATTGCACTGTTGTTTGAAATCGGCTACGGCTTAAACGCGGGAATTGAGCTGAACAATGCTCTAAATCGCGCCGTGGGCTCCGCTTCCGCGCAATACAGAAGTATTCAAAATTCTTCATACAGAAAGATTTCAAGGGAAATACAGGACAACACGCAAAAAATTCTTGCTTCAAGGAAAGTCCCCTACTCGGATACCGTTGAAGTCCAGACTTTTGAAGTGGAGGATTTTACCATAAGCGTTGCAACATACACCTATACATACGCTTTTACCCTTGTAAACACTTTCTTTGGTGCAATTCCTGACGAATTTTATTTTAAAAGTATAGTAATCTCAAACAAAGCGCTATTTTTACCAAACTCTTATAATATCACAAACACCAACCTTACAAATGATTTTATTGACTACAGAAACAGTGCCCAACAATATCAGGAAATCCCGCAGATATGAAAAAGCTTAGTAAAAAACGTGCAAATATTTCAATTCTGGTAACGGTTTTTTGTTTTTCTTTCATCGTTTTCAGTGCATTTGCAATTGATATGGCATTTGTCACAATGAACAGGATAAAATTGCAGCGCGCTGTTGAAACAACGGCACTGGCATCAATTGCAAAATATAAGGAAAATTTCGAGGACTACAGCAAAAAGTATTTTAACCTCTACAAAGCCGAATTTGACACCCTAAAAAATGCACAGCTGACAAATGCGGTATACAAAAACGAGGACAGCGGCGAAAAAAAAGTTAAAATCGAAGCGCAAATTGAACTCCCAACATACTTTCTGAGGTTTGCAGGGGTCAAAAACATAAAAATCAAGGCAAATTCATACGCCCAAACATATGAACAAATTCAAGACAACGTAAACTACGAAGAAATTGTCGAGTCAGACAGCATAATTACAAACAAAAACTCGGACGAACTTGAAGTCAGAACGGATGCAAACCCTGACGGATACTTTATTTTTGCCGGCATAAAAAATGACAACAACGAATACATCTGGCAGGATATCGGCTGCAAAGCAGATGTTAAAAGCTACCGAACAACAGTCGGCACAAGCTCGTTTTATCTTATATGCTCAAATAACGCGAGGTTTGACTTCTCAAAAACTTGCGGCGAAAACAGCGAGATAAATATAGCAAGCTACATAAAAATATACCCCGCAAACACCGGCGAGTGCCGCCTGCAGGGCGCGCCCGTATGGCAAAGCGGCATAAACAGCGGAATATTTGAAGTAAAAATATTAAACAACACAAAACTGATTACAAAGAACAATTTTTAAGGTAAAATAAAATAAGAGGTGGGATATGAGGAGCGAGGGTAAAAACACTTTAATACTGATAGACGGGCACGCGCTTGCATTTAGAATGTTTTTCGCGCTTGAGCGCACCAATATGCAAACCACCGAACACCAGCCCACATGGGCAATTTACGGCTTTTTTAAATCTGTTTTCGACTTGCTTTCCTCCTCTGCAAAAGGCTGTGCAAATATAAAACCCGACTCGATAGCCGTTGCTTTTGATGTTTCAAGACACACTTTCAGGCTTGAAAAATACGAGGATTACAAGGCAAACAGACAAACCATGCCGGACACCCTTCGCTCCCAGCTTTCACTGATTATGGACGGACTAAAGGCTCTAAACATCCCGATTTACACAAAAGAAGGCTTTGAAGGCGACGATATCATAGGTACGATTTCAAAAAAAGCAAAAGACTTGGGACACAGCACATATATCCTGACGGGCGATAAAGACAGCTTCCAGCTTATAGACAAAGAAGGCGCAATAAAAGTATTAATTCCGCAAAAAGGTGTCCTAAACTGCTACGGCTGGGATGAAGTTATTGAAAATATGGGAGTGGAGCCCCCGCAGGTTATTGACTACAAAGCTCTTTGCGGAGATACCTCGGATAATATCCCGGGAGTTAAAGGAATAGGCGCAAAGACCGCTTGCTGGCTATTAGGGGAATACAAAACTCTTGACGGTGTTTATGAAAATATTGAAAACATAACCAAAAAAGCCATAAAAGAAAAACTGAAAGAGCAAAAAGAAACGGCTTATTTGTCGCAATTTCTTGCAACAATTAAAAAAGATGTGGATATTGACTTTGATTTTTCGCGCACGGGACTTGAAATACCAAACAAACAAGCCGTTTTGGACTTTTTCCAAAGTGTTCAATTCTACAGCTTTGTAAAAAATATCAATAAACTGCTCCTGCCCTTTGAAACAAACGACGGCGAAACAAAAGAACAGAGCTTTGTTACAATAAAAAACGAAGAAGGGCAGACACAGATACAGCTCGGACTTTTTGGGGAACAAAACAACAAAGAGGACGGTAAAATAACAAAAGTAACAACAGAAGATGAAATTCGCAATTTCCTAAATGAAATAAAAGAAGGACAGATAATTTCCCTGAGTGCAATTTTGCCCCAAATGCCAAATTCTCTCTATATTGCAGACGGCACTTCCTGTGCTCTCGTAAAAAAGGACGATAAAAGAGTAATAGAAATCCTTGAAAACCCGAATATCAAAAAAGTTGTCTGTGATATTAAAGGCGAATTAAACCACATTAACCCGAAAGGCGTCGTTGCGGATGTTATGCTCTCAAGCTACGTTAAAGACTCCTCCAGAAAACACGACTTAATTTCACAAATACAAAACTATTTAAACTTCATGCCTGATGAAAACGACGGTTATAAGTTAACAGGGTACATTTTAAAATTACATGAATTTTACCAAAGCTCGCTCGGCGAAAAAGAAAAAACCCTGCTAAATGATGTCGAGCTTCCCCTTGCTTACGTTTTAAAAGACATCGAGGACACGGGCGTAAGCCTTGATGTTGACTATCTGAAAACTTTAAGCGCGGAAGTTAATGAAAAAATTCTCGGCTATGAAGAAAAAATCTATAATCAATCCGGTACAAAATTCAACATCAATTCGCCCAAACAAGTTTCCGAAATCTTGTTCAACACTCTTAAAATTAAACCCTCAAAAAAGAATAAGACGGGCTTTTCAACATCGGCAAAAATCCTTGACGAGCTTGCCCTCGAGCATCAGATTGCAAGAGATATTTTAGAGCACAGACAGCTTATGAAGCTCAAAACAACATACATTGACAACTTGCCAAAACTTGTAAAAGAGGACGGCAAAATCCACACTCATTTTAATCAAATAGTAACGGCAACGGGCAGACTCTCAAGCTCAGACCCGAATTTGCAGAGCATTCCCGTGAGAACGGAATTTTCAAACCGCATTCGCGCGGCTTTTGTACCTTCAGACAGGGAAAATTCCTACATTTTCTCTGCCGATTACTCCCAGATTGAACTTCGGCTCCTTGCACATTTTTCGGGAGATGAAGTACTCATAGGTGCCTTTTGCAGCGATGAAGATATACACTTAATCACCGCATCCAAAATTTTTGAAGTCGACAAAAAAGACGTCACAAAAGAAATGAGAAGAAAGGCAAAAGCCGTTAACTTCGGACTTATCTACGGACAAACGCGCTACGGGCTGTCCTCCGTGCTTCAGATAACTCCTTTTGAAGCTCAGGAGTTTATTGACAAATACTTTGCAACATATCCGAAAATTAACACCTATATTAATAACACCCTGATAGAAGCGCATCAGGAAGGTTACGTTGAAACGCTCTACGGCAGAAAACGCTATCTTGGCGCAGAATTAAACTCAAGGAACGCAAAAATAAGAGAATTTGCCCAGCGTGCCGCCGTAAATGCGCCGCTGCAGGGTACAAGCGCGGATTTAATCAAAATGGCAATGGTAAAACTGCACGAAGATTTGAAAAACTACAAATCAAAAATTATTCTTCAGGTGCACGACGAACTTGTACTTGAAGTGCCAAAAGAAGAACTGGAGGAAGTAAAAGAACTTACCATAAAAGCAATGGAGCTAAATCAGCCGCTAAAAGTTCCGCTCAAGGTTGATTCAAAATACGCAAAAACCTGGAGGGAGGGAGAGTAATGAAAAGGATTTTAGTACTTTTTGGTTTATTTTTATTCACACTTATCACAAGCACACACGTAAGCGCAAACGAGTCAATGCTTTCAAGCTGCAACAAAAACTACTCCGTAAGTGCGGATAATCTTTATTTACTGACACTCAGCGCGCTTAATTCCACAGGTCAGTATGAAGTAGTGGAAATGCAGTCAAAAAGCGGCTATATAATGTTTAAAGCCCTAAATAAAAACTACATTGTAACCATTTCAAAAGAAGGTACAAACAGCTCGAGTATAAAGATTTTACCCGCAAACAGCGATTTTGCCCCCGGAACTGCAATACAAAAAGCCATTTTTGACACAATTGACCAAAATATCGAAAATATCCCGCAAAAGGTGCTATAGATGTATAAATACGCACTTGTACTTGTTGATGTCGCAAAACTCGGCACAAAAACATTTAGCTACTTAATTCCCGACGATTTTAAGGACAAAATTAAAATCGGACAGGCACTCAGCGTGCCTTTCGGACCGAAAAGAAAAATTAAAGGTTATCTTGTCGGCTTTTCAAATTACCTTGATGAAAGTATTAAGGCAAAGTATATAGATGAAATCCTTGAAAGCGAGCCGCTTTTTGACATAGAGTACTTAAAACTTCTTGAATGGGTGGCAAACTATTATTTTTGCGACCTTGCAACGGTTTTAAAAACCGCGCTCCCGCAAAAGTTTTTTGAAAAAAACGTAAAAAACTACAGAAAACCAAAAAAAGAAAATCTGGCACTCGTACAAAACAATCACATTGAACACAAACTCAGTCCCGAGCAGCAAAAAGTCTATGAAGAAATAAAACATGTAAATGCACAAAACTCGCTTCTGTACGGCATTACAGGCTCGGGCAAAACGGAGATTTATTTTAAATTAATACAGGATACAATAGAAAGCGGTAAAAACGTGCTTTTTATGGCGCCTGAAATTGCGCTTGTATCACAGCTTACAATGCGCACAATATCGCGCTTCGGGGCGGACAGTGTAGCCATCTGGCACTCCTCCGTATCAGAGGCGGAAAAATACAGTGTATGGCAAAAACTAAAACACAATGAAATAAAAATCCTATTTGGTGCGCGCTCGGCTGTTTTTGCGCCGATTTCAAACCTGGGACTTATAATAATCGATGAAGAACACGACACAAGCTACAAACAAACCATGCCAAACCCCAGATATTGTGCAAAAAATGTTGCAAAAAAACTCGCACAGCTCCACGGAGCGAAAATAATCTCCGGCAGTGCAACGCCCGATGTGGAAAGCTTCTGGGAGGCGCAAAATACAAACTCGCTTTTTGAACTGAAAAACAGATACAACAACGCCCAACTGCCCGATGTCAGCATAATTGATATGAAAAGCGAAAGACAGGACGGAAATTTGGGTATATTTTCGCGCACGCTTATAGAAAAAACAAAACAAACGGTCGAGCGCGGCGAACAGGTTATTTTTTTAATCAACAGGCGCGGTTTTTCAAGTTATACACAGTGTATGGAGTGCGGCGAGGTGCTCGAGTGCAAAAAATGCGCAATTCCTTTAATTTACCACTCTCAAACACACTCCTACAAGTGCCACTACTGCGGATATGAAACTAAAATCGCAAAGTGTGAAAAATGCGGAAGCGAAGAACTTGAAAACTTCGGCACAGGTTCGCAAAGAGTGGAAGAAATAGCAAAAAAAATATTTGAAGATTTAAGAATAGCGCGCCTTGACAGTGACAGTTTAAACAAAAAAAACGAACATATAGAAATTCTGCAAAAATTTCAACAGGGGCAAATAGACATTCTTATTGGCACCCAGATGATAGCAAAAGGGCTTGATAACCCAAATGTCACTCTTGTCGGGGTAATTAATGCGGATTTGAGTTTTAATCTTCCCGACTACAGAAGCTCCGAGCGCGGCTTTTCCCTTTTGACACAGGTTGCGGGGCGCTCGGGCAGGGGCGAGCATAGGGGGAAAGTTATTTTTCAAACATACAACCCCGATAATTTATTTCTGCAGAAGGCAAAAGAACAGGATTATTTAAGCTTTTTTGAAAAAGAAAAAGAGCTGCGCCAAGAGTACGACTATCCGCCTTATTCAAAAATAATAAGAATAATTATAAGTTCAAGCGAAGATTACATGGCAGAGCATGCCTGTGTCGAAATTGCGCTTCACCTTGAAAACTACATCAAAAAACTCTCTCTTGATGAAAGAATAATTATGCTTGGTCCCGTTCCCTGTGTAATAGGAAAAATAAGGGGCGAATACCGTTATAACATTCTTATAAAAAATAAACTCGGACAAAAAGGACATGACACGGTGCTTAGTTTTCTCAGGCGGATAAGCCTGCACAAAGAAATAAAAATGACCGTAGATGTCGATCCAAGCGATATATTATGATATTTTACTCGACCATAAACTCAAATAAAACAGATATACTTGTTGAAAATTATTTCAGATTAATAAACTCCGGAGCAGACCCCGGAGAAATTCTCGTCCTCGTTCAAAACGCAAGAAAAAAGAAAAATTTTACTGAAAAAATAAAACTCAACTCAAAAACGGGCAGCATAGGCAGCCTGAATGTATTTAGTTTTTTTGGTCTTGCAAGAAACACCCTTGAGAAAAACTGGGTGCTTGTGGAGAATAAAATAAAACAGCCCGGAGCGGGCGTTTTTGCACACCTGTGCGGGCTTGAAGTTTCCCAGTACATTTTTAAAAACTGCATAAAAGAGATAGAATTTAAGGGCTACAACTCAAAAGTAAACCTTCTTCACCAGCTTTTCAGGCGCCATTCGCTCATTGTTCAAAATGCCCTGAATAAAACCGATATAGAAAAGCGCGAAAGAGTTCTGAACGAATCCTACGCCAACGAAGCAAGAGAGGCAATAAATCTGTATAAACTAAAAACCCTTGAATACAGAGCTTTTGACTATTTAAGACAGGTAGGCATTTTTGAATTCCTTTACAAAAACACCAAAAACCCTTACCGCTACGTAATTTTAGACGATGCGGACGAAATAACCCCCGCTGTTTTTGAATATTTAAAGACAATAAAAAATGACATAAAAGAATTTATTATTGCCCAAGACCCGCTCGGCTCGTCGCGTCTTGGATATTTAAGCGCCGCAATAGTTGATTTTGAAAACTTCCTCGGGCAAAAACCTGTTGATTTAAGGGAAAATAACGAAAAACTGCAATGCGCAAAAGAGGTGTTTAACCGCATAAAAGATAAAAAATCCGTTTGCCCCGAAAACACACTGATAAAAAGCTTCATCCGCCGCGACGAAATGATTTTTGATACCGTAAAAGAAATAAAAACTCTAATTAAAAATGGTGTAAAACCCTCTGATATTGCTGTTGTAACACCTGTAACCGATGATTATCTGCGCTTTTGTTTTAAAAAAATAAAACAGGATGTATTTTTTCTCTCGGGCAGCGAAAAACTCAACCAAAACCCGCTTGTCGCAACGGTAATTGAAATTTTAAAACTTGCAAACATACACGACGATGTTATAAGCCCCTTTATCCTGAAGTCAATCGCGGCGGAGATTTTAAAACTCGCTCCCGATGAGGTAATAGAGCTTACGGGTCTTTACCGCGAGGCGAATTATATATACAAAAAAGGGATAAAAGAATTTTTAAGAGAACAAAACAATCAAAAAATACATGATTTTCTTGATTTTATCGAAACAATAAAAGAAAAAAATCTGAGCGGACAGCTTTTTGAAATCTGCTGCAAATATGTGGAAAAAAGCGCCGAAAACCAAAGCTCCATACTGAAAATAAATAAACTCGCAAAACAAATTAACGATTTTGAAGATGTTTTTAAAAACGGTTTTGAAAAATTAAACCTCATTGAACAGCTGCAAAATACAATAATCTCGGAAAACCCGCTAAGCGAGGATGAAATACCGCAAAGTTCAATAATTGTTGCAAGCGCCCAAAAACTAATTGACAATGAAATAAACGTAAAACACCTGTTTTTGCTGGACTGTTCAAATTCAGACTGGATAAAGCAAGACATCGGTATGCTCTACAACTCCTGGGTATTCCAGAAAAGCTGGAGTAAGAGCACTTTTGAAGCAAATGACAATCTGGAGCTGACTCTTGACAGGACAGCGAGAATTTTATACAAGCTTTTTCTCTGCTCGGATGAGAAAAAATACATATATTCAAGCATTTATGACACTCTCGGTGTTGAAAACTTTGGCGCAATAGACAAATTCTTTAAACTTGAACAGGATACAAAACCAAGCCCCAAAAATAAAATCACCCCGCGTGACGATCAAAAACCCGTACTTGACTACAGGGGCGGCAAAATGGCGGTCAGTGCCGTTGCAGGGTCGGGCAAAACGACAATTATGCTTGCTCTTATTCTAAAACTGCTCGAAGGGAGCATTATAAAAGATTTAAAGAGCGAAAATATTTTTGTACTCACTTTTATGGAGTCCGCGGCAAGAAATTTCAGAGAAAGGATAAAACAAAACTTTCCGAATTTGGTTGAACTTCCGCAAATCTCGACCATTCACGGGCTTGCGCTTAAGATTTTAAAAGAAAACAACAACTACACTTTTTTAAATATTGATAACGACTTTGAAATAACGGACGAAATAAAAAGGCGCGAGCTAATCTCGACATCCGTTGTAAATTCGGGGCTTGATTATGACAAAACGGAACTCTACGAAAGAGCAATAAGCGACTTTAAAAACTCGGGAGCGCAATTTGAAAAAATCAAAAGCCCGAGCTTTAAAAGGATTTATCACACATACAACACTCTGATGAAAGAAAATAATTTCCTTGACTATGATGACCTGCTATTTTACGCCTTAAAACTCCTGAAAAGTAACTCCGGCGTGCGTTTACACTATCAAAACACCTGTAGGGTAATTATAGAGGACGAAGCGCAAGACTCCTCTCCCGCCCAGCAGGAACTGATAAGCATTTTAGGTGCAAAGTACGGCAATATAATACGCTGCGGAGATGTAAATCAGGCAATAACGGCGACTTTTTCAAACTCGGATGTTAAGGGATTTAAAAAATTTATAAAAGAAAACTATAACGTCGAGATGAACAGATCGCAAAGGTGCGGAATAAAAATCATAGAACTTGCAAATAAAACGATTGATAAAGCTGTAAAATTTGCACCCGATGCGTTTTTAAACATAAAAATGCAGCCCGTTGAGGGCAAAAATCCCGCAAATTCAGACGGGGCGGAGTTTAAACTTTTTGATAAAAGTACGGATGAGAAAAATTATATAGTAAATGAAATCAGAAAAATAAAAAGTAATTATCCCGATAAGTCTATAGCTCTGCTCCTTCGCAGCAATTGGCAGGTTTTAAGCTGGGCGGAATTTCTTGAAGGGCAAAACATCAAAACCGAAAAAACAACCGACACCCTCAATAACAATATCGTATTCAGGGTCACTCTTGCAATTTTTAATTTTATAAACGATACAAAAAACAAAAAAAATATTAAAAACAGCCTTGAAACAATGCTTGAAATTGAACAGTACCGGGGTGAAAGAGAGATTTTAGCCGAAATCGAGGGAAAAGACTTTGTTTCGGATTATTTTTCAAAATACAGCCTCTGGTGGGATTTAAGGTATTTCCTGCTAAAGAGTACAACAAACCCGCTTGAACTTATTTTTGAAATCGGCGACTACTACTTTAAAAACACTCTTGAATTTGCAAACGTATCAATGGTTTACTCCGTTGCGCAAAAAATCCTCAAAACCCGCAGTACATTTGAAGAACTTGTTGAGCGCCTGAATGAAATATCAAACAGAATAAACAAAAGCGTAAAATTTTTCACAAAAGATGAGGAAAAAACGGGCACAGTAAGCATAATGACACTGCACAAAGCAAAAGGCGACGAATTTGACTTTGTTTTTATACCTGAACTTACAAGCGAAAATATGGGGCTTAAAATTGATGATATAAAATTGAAGAAAAATACCGAAATTATCGAGTCAATGAAACAAAACCCCAAAGACGGCGGCACGCTCAAACAAGAAATTCTTGAAGAAAACTACAGACTTTTATACGTCGGCATTACAAGGGCAAAAACAAAGCTGGTGCTGAGCTGCGCAAAATCTTACAAAATGTTTAAAAAGGAAAAAGATATGCAGCCGTCTGAAATATTTGACACTCCGGAGGCAAAATGAACACTTTTAGCGTAAATTCACTCAAAATACTTGATGAAAGTGTAGAAAATTACATCAACAAATACATTTTAAAACTTGATTTTCTAAACCAAAACGAAAGCGCAAAACGCGGAGAACGCCTCCACGCAATGATTTCATACTACCTCTCGGGCTTTGATATAACAAAAATTAAAAACAACATGCCAAAAATTGAAAAAGAAATGCTGGACAGAGTTCTTGATTGCGAAATTTTTAAAGACAGAGAAAAATTTATAAAATCAGAGGAGAGTTTCCTTGTAAAATGCAGCGGGGGCGGGTTTGATTTTTATCTGACAGGCAGATTTGACGCCATTTTTCAAGACGGCGGCAAATATGTAATATACGATTGGAAATCAAAAAACATACCCAAAAACCCTGATACCCGGCTGCAGAGCATAGTTTACCTTTACTGCGCCTCAAAAATTTTTAAAACCCAAAACATATCGATACGCTATATATCGCTTGAAAATCTCGAGTCGGCATCTGCAGACTTTTTGGACGAAAAAGGCTATTTCGAGCGCATTTTGGGAATAATAGAAAAACTTCCCAAAAAATATCTAACTTAGCTTTGTTAAAATCTCGGGTCCGTCCTCGCCCACATGAACAGTGTGTTCAAAGTGCGCGGAAGCCTTCTCGTCAGCGGTTACGACCGTCCAATCGTCATCAAGCACGTATACATCGTCCTTGCCCAGATTTAACATAGGCTCAATTGCAATTGTCATGCCTGTTTTAAGCACAGTCTTGTTGCCCGTGCGGTAGTTGAACACAAACGGGTCCTCATGCATATTTCTTCCGACCCCGTGACCGCCGTACTGGCGGACAATTCCAAGACCTTTTGAAAGCGCGACATCTTCAACCGCAGCTGAAACCTCCTCGAGCAAATTGCCGTTAATCATCCTTGAAATCCCCGCCATCAGGGCTTTTTCAGTTGTTTCAAGCAGCATTTTTTTATCGTCTGAAATCTCGCCCACAGGATAAGTCCACGCGCTGTCGCCCACAAGCCCGCGATAAGTAGCGCCCACGTCAATTGATATTATATCGCCCGCATGAAGAATAATGTCTCTTGACGGTATACCGTGCACCACCTGCTCATTTACCGATGTGCAGATAGAAGCAGGGTAGCCATGGTAGTTAAGGAAAGTAGGTATCGCCTTATTATCCTTAATAATTTTTGAAGCAATCATATCAAGCTCATAGGTCGAAATCCCTTCGCAGACGGCTTTTTTCATCTCCTGATGTACAAGCGCCACAATCGAGCCTGCATGACGCATAAGTTTTAATTCTTCACGGGATTTTCTTGTAATCAATTCAATTGTCCTACTCTTCATCCATTATAACTTCTTTAAGGCTTTGCCATACATCGCTTATCGTGGCATCCGCATTAATTTCCGCCAGAATGCCTTCGTTTTCAAAGTACTCAAGCAGAGGTTTTGTTTCGCGTTCGTACGTTTCAAAGCGAGCTTTTGCCGTTTCCTCGTTGTCGTCTTTTCTCTGTACAAGCTGAGTATCGCAGATATCGCAATAGTTCATAATCTTCGGCGGAGAGCTTATAAGATTATAAATCATACCGCATTTGGGGCAAGAGCGCCTGTTTACAAGCCTTTGAATTAACACATCGTTTGCAATATCAAAATAAATTGCAACTGCATCATTCCTTAAGCTGAAGTTTGTAACTTCGGAGAGCATTTCCTTAAGCGCATCAGCCTGTTCAACCGAGCGCGGAAAACCGTCCAGAATAAAGCCTTCCTTGCAGTCGTCCTTTTGAATTCTGTCTTGTATAATGCTTTGAACGACTTCAATAGGCACAAGCTCGCCTTTGTCGATATATTTTTTTGCCTCTATACCAAAGGGTGTGTTATCCTGAATATTTTTTCTCAGAAGCGACCCCGTATCAATGTGCGGAATATCAAGCTTTTGAGCTAATCTTGCAGTTTGTGTGCCCTTGCCGCATCCGGGAGGTCCCAAAAAAATAAATATCTTTTTTCTCATTTTATCCATCCTTATTGCTTAAGAAAACTCTCGTAATTTTTTGCCAGCATGTGCGTTTTGATTTGATTAATAAAATCAAGCGCAACACCGACCATGATGATTAAAGACGTAGCACCCAGACCTTGCAGGGTGGTAATATTTGTGATTTTACTTGCAATCGTCGGTATAAGTGCAATTATACCGAGGGATATAGCGCCTATGAATATTGTTCTGCTCAAAATCTCATCAAGCTTATCCGCAGTCGGTTTTCCGGGTTTAACCCCGGGGATAGCTGAACCGTATTTTTTAAGGTTATTTGCAATTTCCTTCGGCTGCATGGAGGGAATAATTGAAGCGTAAAAGAAAGTAAGCGCCACAATTAAAAGGAAATAAATCACATAATAACTTATTGATGACGGGCTTAAAAAGAGGCTCATCTGCTCGAGCACATTTTTTACAACACCGTCGGGCAGCTTCATTTGCTGAACAAAGCTCAATATGGTTGCGGGGAACAAAAGAATTGCAACCGCAAAGATAATGGGCATAACGCCGCCGGGGTTTAATTTAAAAGGAATATTGGTATTGGCGCCGCCGTAAACCTTGTTGCCGACCTGACGTCTTGCACTTACAATCGGCACTTTTCTGACTGCATCCTGAAAAACTATAATAAATATTATTGTTGCAATAAAAATCGCAAGCAAACCGACAAGCCCCATCTGCAGAGCCGTATCCTGAGATACAAGAGTTGCCGTTTTTGAAGCATACAGAGGAATACCGGATATAATACCGATAAAGATAATAAGCGAACCGCCGTTTCCGACACCTTTTTCGGTTATAAGTTCGGCAAGCCACATTACAAAAACAGAACCTGCCGTAAGCGCCGCCATGGAGCCTATGAAAAACAACGGCGTGCTCACCGTATGCACTATCGAATTCGGAAGTTTTGTAAGTATCATCACAAATACAAAAGACTGAAACAGGGCAAGTATAACCGTAAATTGCCTTGTCAGCTGCTGTATTTTGCGCCTTCCCGCTTCGCCTTCCTCTTTTTGAAGTTTTTCAAGGTAGGGTATAATTACCGCCAGAAGCTGCATGATGATTGATGCCGTGATGTAGGGTCCGATACCAAGCGCAAAGATTGAAACCTTACCAAGCGCCCCGCCCGAAAACAGGTCTAAAAATCCTATCATATTATTTCCGGCTGCCATAGCCTGAAAAACTTCGTTATTAATTCCGTAAATCGGTAACTGTGTGCCAAACCTGAACAGAGCGATTATTGCAAAAGTAAAAATCAACTTTTGCTTTAAACCGCTTGCTTTTAAGTTTGACATTAAACTCTCCAGCATTTGCTGGCTGTTTACTTGTTGCTGCATTAAACTAATTCAACCTTTCCGCCTGCTTTTTCAATTTTTTCTTTTGCCGATGGTGTAACGTAAGTAGCTTTTACGCTTATCGCTTTTTTAAGTTCGCCGTTGCCCAGCACGCGCAATACAACGCAAGAAGGGTGAGCTTTTTTGTTTTCAATTAAATAAGTTAAATCAACGCTGTCAACACCAAGCTCGTTTAGGTCGCTTACGTTAATTTCAGCCGCCTTAAGTGCAAATCTGTTTTTAAAGCCTTTTAATTTGGGCATTTGACGGTAAGAGGGCATTTGTCCGCCTTCAAAACCGCGTTTTGCACTTCTTCCCGACCTTTGACCTTCACCGTTGTGGCCGCGGCATGAAGTTTTACCATGACCTGAAGAACGACCTCTGCCAACTCTTTTAGATTTTGATACCGAACCTTCTGCCGGTTTTAAATCTTCCAATGTTATCATTTATATACCTTTACTTTCTATTCTACTACCTGTACCAAGTGAGGAACTTTATTTACCATGCCCATAATTGTAGCTGAAGGTAAATGTTCAACAATTTGATTTGTCTTTGTCAAACCGAGCGCACGCACGATTTTAACATGTTTTTCCGGTGCACCGATTGTGCTTTTAACCAATTTTATTTTTACTTTTTCTTCTTTTTTAGCCATTTGTTACCTGCTTCCTAACCTAACATTTTTTTCATATCAATTCCGCGGGCGCGGGCAACATCAGAGAATGTTCTTAAGCTTTTAAGCGCTTCAAGAGTTGCATTTGCCGCATTGAGCGGAGATTTGGAACCGAGTGATTTTGATAAAATGTTTTCAATACCCGATAATTCAAGCACTGCACGAACAGCACCGCCTGCAATTACACCGGTACCTTGTGAAGCGGGTTTTAAAACAACGGAACCCGCGCCGGAACGTCCCGTTACCATATGCGGTATTGTAGTTTTAAAGATAGGTACGCTGATAAGATTTTTTCTTGCATCAGCCACGGCTTTTTGAATTGCAATAATAACTTCTGCAGCCTTTGCAACGCCCATGCCTACCTGACCTTTTTTATTGCCAACGATAACAATTGCCCTGAAGCTTAATTTTTTGCCGCCCTTAACAACTTTTGTTACACGACGGATTTGAACAACCTGTTCTTTCCATTCGGACTCGACAGGCTCAACCGTTTCAATTTTTCTTCTTCTTCCTGCACGTCTTTGCGGTTTAAGCTGCTGAACTTCAACTTCTGTTTCTTTTTCTTCCTCAACAGTTTCTTCTGTTTCTACTTGCACGTCCGCACTTTCAACAACTTCTTCAACTGTTTCGTTCTGGATTGTTTCTTTTTCTTCCACGTTTTATACCTTTCAAATTGTATTATTATACCTTTGTTAACTTTCCCTTTTAAAAATAAAAACAGCAAAACATACCTTCTTTAAAGGAATATTTTCACTATTGAGATGTCGGGAATTTTTCTGACATATATAATAATACATGCTCATATTTTTTTTGCAAGCTACCTTACCTTATTTTCATTTCCCGCAACCAGTCTTTTTATATTTTCTCTGTGCAGATAAACTATATACACGGCTGCTATTGCACAATATGCAACATAAGCCAAAGGAGCACTTAAAAAATACATTACGAACGGCGAGAGAACAAGCGCAACAATCGAACCCAGTGAAACGTATTTACTGATGTATGTTACAAGACTCCAAATAAGTGCAATTACAAGCCCCGCAAGGGGAGATA
Organism: uncultured bacterium; assembly: GCA_949300515.1. GTDB lineage: Bacteria > Cyanobacteriota > Vampirovibrionia > Gastranaerophilales > Gastranaerophilaceae > Galligastranaerophilus. Next base: position 24,893 of record CASGEP010000013.1, on the reverse strand, counting down.
ACGCCAAAATCGTGCCGACACCCGAGGCAACCGACTTTCCTCCGCGAAAACCGAGAAACAGCGGCTTTGAGTGTCCCACAATTACAAAAATCGCGCATGCAACGGCGTAAATCCCGTAAGGGTCAAGAAGCAAGCCCGCCTTTAGCGACACCTTGGCTAAAATTACGGGTAGCGCGCCTTTTAGAGCATCCAAGAGCATAACAATAAAAAACCATTTCTTGCCGAGCACCCTTTTAACGTTTGTGGCACCCGTTGAGCCCGAGCCTACCTGTCTTATATCTTTGCCTGTTTTTAACTTTACAATTATATAGCCTGTCGGAATTGAACCTATTAAATAGGCAATAATACAAAATCCTGCCAAAAATTTAAGAGATTCTGCCGAATAAAACGACAAAAATGCATTTAATAAATATTCCATCCTACTTCTCCCCCTTTTCCCTGAAAGAAATCCTTATCGGAGTGCCGAAAAAACCGAACGCATCGCGCAGTTTCTTCAGCAAATATCTTTTATACGAGTCTTTAACCAGCTCTTTATTATTTATAAACAAAACAAAAGTCGGCGGTTTAGTTTTGGGCTGGGTGGTATAATAGACTCTGAGCATTTTTCCCTTAATTGCAACCGGCGGATTAAGCGCAAAAGCTTCATTTACAACTTTATTTAAAAGTCCCGTCGAAATTCTTTTTGCGCGCTCAAAAGCCACTTCGCGCGCGGTATCAAAAATCTGGTTAAGCCTTTGCCCTGTTTTTGCACTCACAAAAAGTTTTTTTGCATAGTTTAAAAAAGGCGCCTCAACATCGACTTCTTTTTCGTACAAATGAGTCTGAACACCCTTTTTCAAATCCCATTTATTAAACGCCAAAATCAAGCCGCAGCCCGCTTCTTCCGCTATTTGGGCAATTTTCTTGTCCTGATCGGTCAAACCCTCCATGCAATCTATCACAAGAAGTGCAACATCCGCCTCTCTTATTGCGCGGATTGCCCTGTCAACCGCAAAAGCCTCCACACCGTAGTCAACTTTTGATTTTTTTCTTATCCCCGCCGTATCAATCAGGATATACTCTTGATTTTGATATGTAATACGGGAGTTTATACTGTCGCGCGTGGTGCCCGAAACATCGCTCACAATAGCACGCTGCTCGTTCAAAAGATTATTTAAAATCGAACTTTTGCCTGCATTGGGCTTGCCGACAATTGCAATTTTTATAACGGCCTGCGCATCTTCAAGTGTTTTTTCGGGCTCGATATCTTTTACAATTATATCAAGCAAATCTCCGACCCCGCAGCAACCATGAAGCGCGCTCAGCGGATGAGCTTCACCGAACCCCAGAGCGTAAAACTCTGTTAAGTCGTCCTTTTGAGAGTTTGAATCCACTTTATTGGCTACAAGGATTACTTCTTTTTTTGATTTTCTTAAAATATTTGCAATGTCGTAATCATAAGGGCTTAAACCCGTTTTCGCATCCACAAGAAAAATAATTGTATCAGCTTCATCAACGGCGAGTTTTGCCTGAGATAAAATATTATTCACAAATTCATCGTCGTCATTTGTTATAATGCCGCCCGTATCAACAATTACAAAGTCTTTCCCCTGCCAGCTTGCATCAAAATATATTCTGTCGCGGGTGACACCCGGCATATCGTCGACTATGGATTTTCTTGCGCCGATTATACGATTCACAAGTGTTGACTTGCCGACATTCGGGCGCCCTACGATTGCTACTGTTTTGTCTTTCATAAATAAAATTATAATACAAAAATATAAAGATGATATTAAAATTTAAAAATTAGTATTGACACAAAATTATCAGGGTTATAAAATGAAGTTCCGTTGAAGAAATACAGCCGAAGTTTTAAACGAGGCTGGGGAAGGGCAAAATGATAAAACCAATTCAGGCAATTGCCTCAAGAACACAATGCTCAAAACCCGTTACATTCGGCGCAGGTCAAAAATATCAAAGCGCCATGAACCGCTTTGAAAAAGGTGAAAAATTAAACATTAATTGCTGCGGCGGACGCGAAATAAGCGTCAACGGGCAAAAGCTTGATGTATTGGCCTAAATGAAGCACTAACAACACCCTAACAAACACAGAGAGAAAACTCGGCCTCTCTGTGTTTTTATTTTTTTGTGCTAAAATTTAATCATGTTCACCGGATTGATTGAAGAAATTGGCGAAATTGTAAATATAGAACAAAAAAACGGCGCAAAAGTTTTTACTTTAGGTGCCAACTTTTCTTGGGAGCTGAAAATAGGAGAATCTGTTGCAGTAAACGGGGCATGCCAGTCTGTTATAAGTAACACAAGAAACACTTTCAGCGTTTTTTGTATGAAAGAAAGTCTGAGAAGAACCAATTTAGACTATTTAAAAATTGGCAATAAGGTGAACCTTGAAAGAGCAATGATTTTAGGTCAAAGGCTTGACGGGCACATTGTTCAGGGGCATATTGACGGTATTGGGAAAATAAAAGAGATAAAAGAGGAGTGCGGAGCAAAAGTATTTGAAATTGAATATGACACAAAATATATAATAGAAAAAGGCTCTGTAGCACTAAACGGAATAAGCCTTACCATAAGCAAAGTCGGCAAAAATTCCTTTTGTGTAAGCATAATACCGCAAACTTTGGAAAAAACAAATTTAAAGTTTTTAAAAAGCGGGGATTTTGTAAATATAGAAAATGATATGTTTGCCAAATATGTTGAAAAATTTTTGTCAGCAAAGGATAATAAAAAGGAAAAAATAAGCTTAGAGTTTCTGAGAGAAAACGGCTTTTAAAAGGGATATTTATGAATAAAATAATTTTTAATACTGTTGAGGAAGCTATTTTAGATTTTAAAAACGGCAAAGGTGTCATTGTTGCAGATGACGAGAGCAGAGAAAACGAAGGCGACCTGCTTTTTCCGGCATCTTTTGTAACTCCTGACGTAATAAATTTTATGGCAAAAAAATGCAGAGGGCTTATTTGCCTTGCTCTGACAGAAAAACTTGCACAAAAAGTCGGCATTAATCCAATGGTGGAGCACAATACGGATGTTAAAGGAACAAATTTTACCCAAAGTGTTGATGCCGACCCTAAATATGGCGTTACAACAGGAATTAGCGCTTTTGACAGAGCAAAAACAATAAAAGTAATACTTGATAAAAACTCAAAACCTGAAGATTTAAGGCGCCCAGGGCATATTTTCCCGATAATAGCAAGGGAGGGCGGAGTTTTAAAACGCACCGGACACACAGAAGCAGGGGTTGATTTGGCACGCCTTGCAGGACTTGATGAAGCGTCCGTTATGTGCGAAATAATGAAAGAGGACGGCACAATGGCTCGTCGTGATGACCTTGTAGAGTTTGCAAAAGAACACAATTTAAAATTTATAACGGTTGCGCAGTTAATTGAATACAGACTCAAAGAAGAAAGATTTGTAAAAAGAGAGATAAAAACATCTCTGCCGACACTTTTTGGAGAATTTGAAATTTACGGCTATATTGACGAACTAACCCAAAAAGAACATGTTGCACTTGTAAAAGACGACGGTACGGACAAAATTCCGCTTGTAAGAGTCCACTCATGCTGCCTGACGGGCGATGTTTTTCACAGTTTAAAATGCGACTGCAACCAGCAACTGCACTCGTCGCTTACTATGATTAACGAATACGGCAAAGGGGCGCTTGTATATATTTTAGACCACGAAGGCCGCGGAATAGGGCTGATAAATAAACTCAAGGCGTATGCCCTGCAAGATAAAGGGCAAGACACAATTGAAGCAAACATTTCACTCGGCTTTAAAAGCGACCTGCGCAACTACGGCGTCGGAGCACAAATCCTTTACGATTTAGGTTACAAGAAAATTAAACTGATAACAAACAACCCGACAAAAATTGTCGCACTAAAAGGCTATGGAATAGAGATTGAAGAAAGAGTATCAATTGAGCCTGATATAAACAAATTTAACGAACGCTACATTATGACAAAAAAAGAAAAAATGCACCATTTGATAACAAAGTGCCACTGTGATATAATAGCCACAAATCAGTTAAGGAAAGCCTAGGGATGTACGAAACGCAGGTTTTGAGCCAAAAATACTTTAAGATTTTTGCAGGCGTGTATAACGACTTTAGATTAAAATGCGCCACAGACTACAAATTTGAAATAGAGCCTCTTACTTACGAAGAATTTATTGAATATTTTGAAAAAAAACTTATAAACTGTGTAATTTTACTGGAAGATGATATACCGACAGGGTTTTTGGCATATTCCAATGCAAGTAAAGACGTAATTGAACTGTTTTTAATACATATTCTGGGTAATGAAAACATAAACGAAAAACGTAATTCTCTTATGGAAAAATTCATGCTTGATACTTGTGAAAGAAGGAAACAAGCTCTTGTAAGTTACCCTATGTTGGGGGTACAAACAGATTACAAAGACAATGCATCATTTTTCGGGTTTAAATTTATTGAGCTTGCCGTAATGGTTTTTGACATAAACGACAAAAAACTCATAAAAGAGATTGAGCAGTTAAATTTGTATTCAATTCCCATAGGATACAAAATTGTTCCATATAGCGATATCTATGCAGATGAATTAGCAGGAGTAATATTAAAAAGTTTTGCAGACTCCTCTGATATTAACTTTGATGTCAGATTTGGCTCAATTGAAGGTTGTAGAGATATTGTAGACAAAATTACAAAATCGGTTTACGGAAGATTTTTGTCACACTCATCAAAAGTTTTATTACATGAAAACAGACTTATAGGCTTTTGCCTGTCAAATGTAACAGGAGAACACATCGGCAACATTCCGCTTGTAGGTATTTTAAAGGAACATCGTGGCATGGGGCTGTCTAAACTACTTTTAAAATCAGTTGTAAGCGACGTTATCAAACTGAACCAATCAGGGCTTGTTAACTTGAGCGAGATAAATGCAAGCGTCGATCTTGACAACTTAAATGCCGTTAAAATGTACGAAGATTCGGGCTTTGTCCGATCGTACAACTACCCGCAGGCATATTTACCAAGAAGTATGGACAGTAGTTTAGCTTTATAAAGGAAGAAAAAATGAAAGACAAAGATTTTTTAATGATTCCGGGACCCACACCGGTACCTGAGAGCGTGCTTTTGGCTATGGCAAAACACCCCATCGGTCACAGAAGCAGCGAATTTTCAAAAATTGTAAGAAGAGTTGAAGAAGGTCTAAAGTGGGTCTTTCAAACAAAATATGATGTACAAATCTACACTTCATCAGGCACAGGTGCTATGGAATCAGCTATATCCAACCTTGTAAACGAAGGCGACAAGGTTTTATCGCTTATTATCGGCAACTTTGGCGCACGCTGGGCAAAAATTGCCGCTATGCGAGGTGCCAATGTTCAAAAACTTGAAGTACCTTACGGTCAAGCAATTAAACCTGATGAACTTAAAAAAATACTTGATAATGATACAAAAAAAGAAATAAAAGTTGTGACACTCACTCATAACGAAACTTCAACGGGCGTTACAAATCCTGTTAGGGAACTTGCAAAAATTATCCGCGAACACGGTGCAATATCAATAGTGGACGGTATTACATCAATAGGTGCAATAGATTGCAAAATGGACAAATGGGGCATTGACGTCCTTATTTCAGGTTCACAAAAAGGATTTATGATTCCCCCCGGTCTTGCGTTTTTAGTTGCAAACGACAGAGCATGGGAACTTCACAAACAATGCAAATACCCGAGCTTCTACTTCAATTGGGATGATTACAAAAAGAATTTAGACAAGGACACAACACCTTGGACACCCGCAGTAAACCTTTTTGTGGCGCTGGATGCGGCAATTGAAATGATGAGAGAAGAAGGTCTTGATAATATCTTTGCACGCCACAAGCACAATGCAAAGCTTTTAAGGCAAGGTATCAAGGATATGGGGCTTAAACTTTTTGTTGAGGACGAATCAATTGCAAGCTATGCAATAACTTCTGTTTTGCCGCCTGAAGGCGTTAGTGTCCCTGACATAAGGAAAACTCTCAAAGAGGACTACAATATTGTTGTTGCAAACGGTCAAAATGACTTAAAAGACAAAATATTCAGAATGGGCACATTAGGCTTTGTATCCGAGCGCGACGTACTTACAGCACTTGCAAGCTTAAAGGCAACAATAGATAAACTTAAAAAATAAGGAAGCAAAAATGGCAAAAGTTTTAATTACGGATAAAATAAATGAAGCTGCAATAAAAATTGTCGAAAAAGCAGCCCATGCAGACAATCTTCCTACAATGGAAGAAGACGAATTATGTAAAATTATAGGTGACTACGATGCACTTTTGGTCAGAAGCCAAACAAAAGTCACCGCAAAAATTATAGAAGCCGGCAAAAATCTTAAAATTATCGGCAGAGCGGGCGTCGGGGTAGATAACATTGACCTTGATGCGGCAACGGCAAAAGGTATAATCGTTGTAAACTCGCCTGACGGCAATACAAACGCCGCCGCAGAACACACAGTTGCTATGATGCTCTCTATGGCACGCAACATCCCTGAGGCAGTAAAATCGGTAAAAGAAGGTAAATGGGAACGCTCAAAATTCACAGGCGTGGAAGTTTACGGTAAAACCTTAGGCATAATAGGGCTTGGCAAAATCGGGCACCATGTTGCGCAAGTTGCTCTTGCACTTGGCATGAAAATTATTGTTTTTGATCCGTACACATCGCGCGAAGCAGTTGAGGGCATTGGCGCAAAATACGCCGAACACCTTGACGACTTTTGGGCGCAGTGCGACTTTATTACAATCCACACACCAAAAACAAAAGAAACGACATCTTTGATTAACAGAAATACAATCAACAGAATGAAAAAAGGTGTGAGAATTATAAACTGTGCCCGCGGAGGTATTATCGATGAAACAGCGCTGAAAGAAGCCCTTGAATCCGGTCAGGTAGCCGCGTGTGCGCTTGATGTGTATGAAGATGAAAAAAATATACAAAACAACGTGCTTTTAGGCTTTGGCAAAAATGTTGTTCTCACACCTCACTTGGGCGCAAGCACAGATGAAGCGCAAATTAACGTAGCACTTGATGTTGCAAATCAGGTTGTATCTGTACTATCAGGCGGGGACGCAACAAGCGCAGTCAATATACCCTCGCTAAAACCGCAAAAACTCGAACCTGTCAAAGACTACATGCCCATAGCCGAAAACATTGCTCAAATGGCGGCGCAAATTTCAAAAGGCAGCTTAAAATCTATTGAAATTGAAGTAAAGGGAACTTTAGCCCAAGTTGACACATCTCCTCTTGAAACTGCAATTTTAAAAGGCGTGCTCTCAAGTAATATAACAGGTGTAAACTATGTTAACGCGCCACTTTTGGCTAAAAAACGCGGAATTGAAATTTCAACCAAAAAATCTCAACAAACAACAGACTACATAGGCTCAATTACCGTTAACTTAGTCACAGATAAAGACTGCACAAGTATTTCAGGCGCGCTAATTGCAAAACATATAAAAAGAATTGTCAAAATTAATGATTACAATACTTCAATTAAACCCGAAAAACATATGCTGCTAGTACCTCACGAAAATAAACCCGGAATGATTGCAGCAGTAGCAACTGTTTTAGGGGATGACGGCATAAACATATCGCGTATGCAAGTTGCCCAAAAGTCCTACGCAAAAGGCGAAATAAGGCAAGATGAAAAAAGTATTATGATTATAAATACCGACGACAAAGTCGAACAAAATACACTTGATAAAATAGCCAAAATTAACGGTATATACGAGTCTAGCTATATTAGATTAAATGTATAGTTAATAATTCTTAATAAATAAAAAAATCCTGTCAATTTTTTTAGGCAGGATTTTTTTATTTATACATAGGTTAGAATTTAGGAAGGTTGAATTTTATGTCAATGAACGGAATTACAGGTTACAATTATTACGGTTACACAAATCCATGCGCATTTAACAGTACTTATGCAAATACCAACACAACAGCTTTTCAGGGGTACAACACATCTGCAATGCAAGGTGCGGAAGAAACTCAAGAAAAAAATAATGGCATAAATCCGCTTTTGGTAATCGGCGGAGCAATAGCAGTAGTTGGCGGAATTGCATATACTATAAAGAGAGGCAAAACAATTAATCTTGCTGGACTTACAGACGATGTAGCAAAACAAGCAGACAATTTAAAAGGTATCAAAGGGGCATGGAATAACTTTAAAACAGGCCTGGAATCAATATTTACGAAAGCTGGAAGAAAAGAATATAAATACTCAAGCGAATTGACAAAAGCAACAAATGTTCTAGAGGCAGCACGTGAAAACAAATTAACACAAGAGATGACAGAAGAGTTAACACAAAATGCCGCAAAAGACAAAGTTGTAGAACAAATTAAAAAAGGTGAGATAAAGCTTACTTCAATCACCGATGATGCAGGGCAAAAATTAACAGGCGAAGCGCTTGAAAATGCCAAGAAAGTGCGTAAAGAAGAATTTGCAAGAGCTGTAGAAGATGCCAAGAAAGTCATTACAGAAGCAGACGTTGTAAATGAAAGCATAAACGAAGCATTAGTACCTTTCGCAAGACTCAACTTTCTCAGAGGAGCAAAATCCATGCTTGGTGACATCAGAAAAGGTACAGAAATAAGCCTGGATAATGTGAAGGAACTTTTCGAAAATACAAAAATATTAGATAAAGTCATAAAAGACGACAAAGTGGATACAGAAACGTTAAAGACTATTTTAGAAAAAATTGCCTAAAAATAAAATCCCCCAAATACTTCCTTGGGGGATTTTTTTATGCTATAATAAATGCGAGTTAGGTTATATGTGTAAACAAATGTAACAAAATACATCCATTTTTAAATCATGATAGCAATAAATAATATTCACATGATTTTTAAAGGCAGAAAATAAGTTGACAATTAATTTAGAAAGGGAAAATATTATGCAAGTTAACGGTATCAATTCTTTCTCTAACGTACAAGCTTTTCGTGGTACGGAAGACAAGAAAACAATTGACAAAAAGACAGCAGCAGCGATAGGTGCAGGCGCAGCTGTAGCTGCAGCAGCAGTTGGTGCTACAGCCGTTGCAGCAAGCCGCGGCAAATTAGTTACTGATGACGGCGCTAAATTCTTTACAAAAGTAAAAGAAGGTTTCAAAACTTTTGCAGGCGAAGGTCGCAAAAATTATTTAGAAAAAGTTCAAGCAAAACTTCAAGACTTACTTGATAACGGTAAAAAATTAAAAGACGGTACATATGAAGCACTTAGCGAAGATGCTGCTAAAGGCGTAAAAGCAAAAATCGATAAAGTTGGCGAAAAAATTAAAACTTTAACTGAAAAACTTGCTAAAAAAGCCGAAGAAGCTACAAAAGAAGCAGGTGAAGCCGCAAAAGAAGCTGGTAAAACAGTAGAAAACCTCGGCGAAGCAGCTGCAAATGTATAGAATTGTCAAATAAGCACAAAAACTTGCAATTTTTATAAAAACCCTGCTATAAAAGCAGGGTTTTTTAGTATATTCTTTTGCAAAAATAATTTGCTTAATATAATATATACATAATGATTAACGTTAAAAAAACACTGCTCTATCGCACAATAAACCTGCTGTGGACAGAGATAAACGATTTTTTAATTACCCTTGGCAACATAGGTAAGGATTTTTTGTGTGTAGCAAAAACATTAACAACCCTGAAGGTTGACAAAAAAGCGCTAATTGAACAATGTGCAAGGTTTTCAGTAGACTCGCTGCCTATAACTCTTACAATCGTTGCAATGACATCAATCATCATTGCCATGCAAATAGCGCCGGAGCTTGCAAAGCAAGGGGCGGGAAACTACGTCGGTTCATTATCCGCACTTGTTATGGTGCGCGAACTCTCAGCCATTATGTCAGGCTTTGCGATAATTTCTATGATAGGCTCGTCCTATGCCTCAGAAATAGCCTCTATGGCGGTAACTGAACAAATAAGCGCCATGAGGGTTTTAAAAGTAGACCCTATTGAATATCTTATTGTACCAAGGTTCTTATCCGGCGTTGTAATGATGCCTTTTGTGGTCATTGTGTCAACATTTTGCGGGCTTTTGTGCGCGGCGATAATTTCAAACTTAACCGCCGAAATCACCTATTTGAATTTTATAAGCTCCATGTGGCATGGGCTGTTTATAAAAGATATTTTTGTAGCACTGTTAAAATCCTCCTTTTTTGGGGGTACAATTGCTCTTATAAGCTGCTCTTGCGGCTACTCGACCCGCGGCGGCGCGCTTGAGGTCGGTACATCAACAACAAGAGCCGTAGTGTGGTCGTTTGTGGCAATTGCGGTCTGGGACTACATTTTTGCATCGGTATTTTATTTATAAGGTCTAAAATGGGTATAGAAGTAAAAAATTTAACAAAAGAATTCAGCGGCAAAAAAGTTTTAAACAATATAAGCTTTAGAGTCGAAGATGGCGAAACGCTCGGAGTAGTAGGCTTTTCAGGAAGCGGCAAAAGTACTCTTTTAAAAATCATCTGCGGACTTTTATATCCCAACTCGGGCGAAATCATAACAAGCCCCAAAGATGCCGACATTGCAATGACTTTTCAATACAGCGCGCTTTTTGATTTTCTGACGGTTTTTGACAACATCGCTTTTCCCCTGACCCAGAGGAAAGAGTTTAGAAACAAATACAGTCGCGAAGAATTAAAAGAAATCGTTGCGCAAAAGCTTAAAATAGTCGGACTTGAAGGTATTGAAAACAGGTATCCCTCCGAGCTTTCAGGCGGTATGCAAAAACGCGTCGGATTTGCGCGTGCAATTGTCACAAACCCGAAAATTATTCTCTATGACGAGCCGACGGCAGGACTGGACCCTGTTTCCTCCACTCTTATAGAAAATTATATTGTAGAGCTTAAAAAAGAGCTGAATGCGAGCTGTCTTGTTGTCACTCACCAGCTCTCAACGATTAAACGCGCAACAGACAAAGCTATTATGCTCTATGAGGGAGAAATAGTCTACAAAGGCTCGACAAAAGAACTTTTAGAGGGTGCAAATCCTTATACCCGCCAATTTGTCAGCGCCTCTATAAAAGGACCTATGAAAATTAAGACACTTTAACATTTTTAATGTATAATAGGAAAGTATTATGGAACCTAAAAAAACATCATCATCGCTAAAAGTAGGAATATTGACACTGAGTGCCATTTTTATTCTCATATTCACCGTTTTGTGGATAAAAGGCAGGAGCCTGTCCTCGGGTGAGAGAATAGATGTCGTATTTAAAGACATAAACGGCATGCGCGCGGGTTCGGGCGTACAGATGATGGGCTTAAGAATAGGTCAGGTAGAAGAAATTACCCCTGTAATCAACGGCAAAGACAGCCACATAAAGCTTCGCTTTGTAATTACCGAAAAAGGGGTTGAAATTCCGCCTGCTTCAAAGATTTCAATACAACAATCAGGGCTCATCGGAGAACAGTTCCTTGAGATAACCCCTCCAGAGGTGCAGACTGTTTTTGTTGAAACAATTAAAAATACAACGGCTATCAAAAAAGGTCAGAATATTTTTATGGAGCTTTCCGACGAACTTCATAAAATAGGTCATGTTGAAGAATGTATGGTCTTGCCCACAAGCCAGATACCCTTTGATTTAAAAAGCAAAATCCAAACAAAAAACACTCTCAGAATTAAATACACAATAACCATGCCGGGGCTTGTACTTGATAATGATGCCCTCAGCGCAAAAATTGTTAACAACGAACTGATTTTCTACACACTGGACGGTGAAAAACTCTATGCGCCCGACAAAAATTTAAAATATACGGTGATTGAGCCGATGAGAATAAGCGACTTTATGGAGATAAACTACAAAGCTTCAAAATCGCTCAACGAAACAAACGAAAAAATATCCGAAATTTTATCGGACGAAATGGTGGGAGAGCTGAGAGAAAGTATTAAAAACATCAACGAATTGACTCTAAGCGCCACAACAACGCTTGATAAAGCGCAAATACTCATAGACTCCTCAAAAGACGAACTTGAGGATGTGCTTTCTCAGTCTAACAAACTTATCTCAAAACTCATTGTCCTGACGGACAGCCTGAACGAAATCGCAACGGATGACGACTTGAAAAACTCGATTACAAAAACGACAAAATCCGTGGGAGAACTTTCCGACAACGTTAACAAGCTGCTTGAAGATAAAAAGACAAAAGAAATCATCACTAACTTAAATGAAATCTCAAAAAACCTTGCCGACATATCTTCTTATATGAACGAATTTACACAGGATGACAAACTCAAAAAAGATATCTCGGGAACTGTGTCAAATATCAATAAAATCTCTGCCAATATAAACAAAACTCTCAACAACTTAAATAATCTCGACCCTTGCCAGAAAGCAAGCGTAGATAGCATTATATCAGATACTGTTGTTACATCAAGGAATTTAAGGCAATTTTCGGAAAAGCTGAACAAGAGGTTCCTCCTCTTTAGGCTTATGTTTTAAGGCATGGAAAATCTAAAAGTACTTATCAGCAAATATCATTACACGAAAAAGCCCCCGCTTTGGCTCAATTTGCTGTTGTTTTTGCCGCTTTTTATTTTGAGCCTGTTTTATGCGGCTGCAATCAACACAAAAAATTTTCTCTATAAAATAAAAATATTAAAAGAAAAAAAAGTTAAGCCCTATGTCATATGCACAGGCAACCTGACGACGGGCGGAGTGGGCAAAACCCCCATTGTGTGCGAAATTGCAAATTACTGTGCAAACACCCTTAAGAAAAAAACCGCAATAATATCGCGCGGATACGGTGCAAAATTAGACAATAAAAATGTAAATATCATAAAAGATTATTCAAAAACACATTACAGCGACGGCGCACTCTGCGGGGATGAGGCGCTTTTGTGTGCACAAAATACAAAAAACTGCATAGTGCTAACCTCAAGAAACAGGCAAAAAGCCGCAGAGCTTGCATATAAGAACTACGGCTGCGAAGTTGTGGTTTTAGACGACGGTTTTTCAAACAGAAAAATTAAAAAAGATTTCACCATCCTTGTTGTAGATTCAAAAAAACAGTTTTCAAACGGTTTTCTGCTCCCGCTTGGTGCACTGAGAGAGCCGCTTGGCGAGATTAAAAGAGCGGATTTTGTCGTTATTTCAAACAAAAATGACAGAGATATTTCAGAAAATGTAAAAGAAATTTCAAAAAAAATAAAAACAGATAAAACAGCCGTGTGCAGCTTTTTGCAGGGCGGCTTTTACGACATTAAAAATAATCTCGAGGTGCACCCTTCGCAAAACAAAAAAGCAATTGCATTTTGCGCAATAGGTCAGCCTCAGCAATTTTACGACTATATTGCAAACTCGTTTAATCTGACGGATACGATAACTTTTTGCGACCATTACTCCTACAGTCAAAAAGACATTGAATTAATAATAAAAAAAGCGCGCGAGCTTGATGTTGATACGGTCATTACCACACAAAAGGATGAAACAAAAATAAAACAATACATCAAAAATACGCACGGAATAAGCTTTTTAGCCATGTATCTGCGTGCGGACTTTGGCGGCGGCGGTCTGTTTGGTGCGATTAAAAGAGGGGTAGCAAATGAAACTAAGTGAAATATACAAAAATAAGAAAACTCCGGTATTTTCTTTTGAAGTTTTCCCACCCAGGGGTGAAAATATAGAAAAAAAGGTCGAAAACCTGTTTTTGGAACTTGCCGAAATGAACAAACAAAAACCCGCGCTCATCTCTGTAACGTACGGCGCAGGAGGCTCAAACAAAAACACGTCGCTTGAAATTGTAAAAGAGCTTAAAAATCACCTGAAACAGCCGGTAATGCCGCATTTTACATGCGTGTGCTCAAGCAGGGAATACATTGAAAACTACATCAGCGAAATTGAAGAACTCGGAATAACAAACATTTTAGCCCTCAGAGGGGATGAGCCGCAGGATATAGATGTTTGCTACAGCGATTTTAAAAGCGCGCTCGAACTTATCGAGTATTTAAGAAAGCACAGCGAACTTGAGTTTGCGGTTGCGGCATATCCCGAAAAACACCCGGAGGCAAAGACTCTTGAAGATGACATTAACGTACTTTATAAAAAACAGTGCCACGGCGCAAAAGTTGCCTATACGCAGGTATTTTTTGACAACGAAAATTTTTATAAATTTTTTGACAAGTGCGGCACGGCAGGAATTGAAATCCCGATAATTCCCGGCATTATGCCCATCGCAAGCTTTAAACAGCTGAAAAAAATCGTGGAGCTTTCGGGTACAAAAATAGAAAGAGGAGTTTTTGAATACTTTGAAAAATATGAAAACTCAAAAGAGGACACTATAAAAGCGGGAATTGAATTTGCCTCAAAACAAGCTCAAAAACTGCTGGAATTTGGCGCTTACGGTATACATTTCTACACGCTGAACAAGGCAAAAAGCTCAACCGAGGTTATAAAAAATATCACTTAAAAATTTCAACAAGACAGTCTTTAGCCCTCACAATTGCTGTCTTTCTGTTTTCAAAGACAATGGAGCCGATTTTTCTGTCCCGATATTTTTCACTCAATGCCAAAAATTTATATTTTTTAAAGTAAATTCTTCTTGAAGCAAATCTGAAAGACGGCATATACCAAGGTCTTAGCGCCCTTATGTGGTTGTGAATTTCTCTTTTTGTTCTTGTCATATCGACAATCGTATCTTTTTCCTGAATTTGAAATTCATATGTAGAGCGGCTCTCATCTTGCTTTTGCGGTGTAATTTCACCCTTCTCCAGTTTGTTTAAAAGCTCGCCCACAAGACCCTGTGCAAACTTTGAACACCTGTCGCGAAGCTCTCCCGCGTCCATATCGGGGTCAATCATAACGGCTTCCTGCAAAAGAATATCCCCGCAGTCAAACTTTTCATCCACATAATGAAAAGACACCCCGCTTAAATCTTCTCCCGCAAAAATCGTCCAAAAGTAAGGGTTAGCGCCGCGATGACGGGGTAAAAGCGACGGATGACAGTTAATTGTTCCAAGTTTCGGGAGGTTGAATATTTCGGGGGAAATCTTCTCTCCCCATGAACCGACAAGGATAACATCCGGCTTTAATTTTTCGAACTCTTTTTTAAACTCGTTTGAATTAACGGATTTAGCCCTTATATCCCGTGCCCCGAATGCTTTTATGATTGCCAAATCGTGGCTCGGAGCAAAAATGTCTTTTAAAAACAGGGTAAATTTTGAATAATTTACCCTGTCAATTCTCATTGCGCCGACAACCCTGTGTCCGGCATAAACACTGCCCGAGATTAAGGCGTTTAGCATTTTATCATATCCGATAACAAGAACTCTAAGCATTTTCTACTTCAACTTGCTCGTTTTGTTCCTCCTGAGTGCCGTTTTCCTCGGTATCAACCTGTTGAAGTTCTTCTGCGGTTTCATCAACCGTTTCATCAGCTGCTTCGCCTACTGCATCATTTACGGCTTCGTCGGTCGTTCCACTAACCTCATCTTCGTCAGCTTTTTGTTCTTCCTGTTGGGCTTTCATTTCTTCAAGCATTTGTTTCTCGCGCTCATCCTCCATAGCACGCGCCTGAGTTTCGGATTTAATATCAATTTTCCATCCTGTCAAGCGGTGCGCGAGTCTTACGTTTTGACCTTCTCTGCCTATTGCAAGCGAGAGTTGGTCATCAGGAACGATGACAAAAACTTCTTTTCTGTTCTCATCATCCGCAAGAATATCAACAGATATTATACGCGCGGGAGAAAGAGCGTTAACAATGTATTCTACGGGATCTTGAGAATATCTTACAATGTCGATTTTTTCGTTTTTCAATTCGCCGACAATTGTTTGAATTCTGGAGCCTCTGGGTCCTATGCAGGCGCCGACGGAGTCAACCGAGGGGTCATTGGACCAAACGGCAAGTTTTGTCCTAAATCCTGCTTCACGCGCGATTGATTTAATTTCTACAATTCCGTCCTCAATTTCAGGCACTTCAAGCTCAAAAAGCTCTCTTACAATTTCGGGGTGTGCCTGAGAAACAATAACCTGAGGCAGGCGGGAAGTTTCTTTTACATCCAATACAAATACTCTTATTCTGTTTCCGGGTTTGTAGTATTCTCCGGGGATTTGCTCGCGCGACGGCATAATAGCATCCGTTTTGCCTATATTTACAATTACGTTTCTGTCGTCTTTACGCTGGATTATACCTGTTATAAGGGTGCCTTTTTTGGATAAAAATTCATCCAGTACAAGTTTTCTCTCGGCTTCTCTTATTCTTTGCGTTATAACTTGTTTTGCACTCTGTGCGGCAATCCTTCCGAAGTTTTCGGGAGTTACCTCGATTTTAACTTCATCATCAAGCTCAACTTCTTCGTCGATTTCTTTTGCATCTTCTAAAGATATCTCCAAATCTTCGTTTTCAACTTCGCTCACTACGACTTTTGTTCTAAATACGCCGATTTCACCCGTTGTTTCGTCTAAAATTGCCTCAACGTTTTCCGCATCT
Organism: uncultured bacterium; assembly: GCA_949300515.1. Classification (GTDB taxonomy): domain Bacteria; phylum Cyanobacteriota; class Vampirovibrionia; order Gastranaerophilales; family Gastranaerophilaceae; genus Galligastranaerophilus. The sequence goes on along the minus strand of CASGEP010000013.1, from coordinate 8,460 downwards.
TTATCTCTTATATGTTTTTTGTATGCAGCCACAAGAGCATCGCAAAGCGAACTGACCAAAACGTCCTTTGAAATGCCTTTTTCACGTTCAAGCTGCTCTGCCGCTTCAAAAAGCGCCGTTCCGATTTTAATCATTATTTTCTCCTTTATTTTTATTAATCAATTCATCTTCATCAAGTCTTACACTAAAGATATTTTCAAGCCCGACCTGATATTCAAGGTTATTTTCCTTTGCTTCTATTACAACAGCTTTGTTTTCAATGTAGTCTTTTAAAATTGCTTTAACTGTTTTTGTTTCAATGCCGTCAAGCATATTTTTTACTTTTACAATTACGTCAAAACCTTTAAAAATCATATACTCTCTGGCGCTTTTCAGCTTTCTGTCAAGCCCCGGAGATGACACTTCAAGATAGTATTTAAAGGGTATAAGCTCGTCCAATAAATCACCCAGAGAGCGCGTAACGTTTTCACAGTCCTGATGAGAAACGCCCCTGTCCGCCCTGTATATAAAAATCCTTAAAAACCAGTGTCCGTTTTCTTTTTCAAGAGAAACCTCAAGCGGTATAAGGTTATATCGCATTGCGGTATTTTCAACCACGGGTGTCAGTTTCTCGATTATTTCTTTTTTATTGAAGTGTTCTTTCATATGCCCCTTATTTTTTTGAAAAAAAAGAACGGTTTTTTAAAAAAGCCGCTCCGGAATTTTCATCTAAATAATCCGTCAGTGTTAAGCGTTTAACACTAAATAAAGTATAACACAAACTAAGTAAAAACACACAAATTTTTAAGATTTGTGTTAAAATATTTATCTAACGGTATGAAAAATCTCTCTTTAAAAAATCTTCTGGCATTATTTTTTATGTTTGTGTTTTCCCTTACTCCCGTCTTTGGAATTGAAGAAAATACGGGGAATTTTTTGGATATGCAGAAAGGGGAGAAAAAATATATAAAAAAAGGAGAGGTTTTAAAGGATAAAATAATAACGCTTGATGAAACAATAGACGGCGATACGACAACGGATGTCGAGTTTGAAGATGATGATTATTTAGACTTTAAACTCTTTAGCGAAAAAGCTTTTGCCCGAAAAAAAATGGTAAGATTTGACAATAAATACATAAACGAAATATCGGGCGAGCTGCGTTTTCAGGGTGTAGCAAGTTTTGAAGAAAGGCGCGGCGATTTAAACACCACTTATCCGTTTGATATAAATGCCGTTATAGAGTCAAAATTTTTAGACAACAAGTACAGATTTTTTACCGAATATGCTTTTACAAGAAATGTTGATGATTTAGACAATGCGTTTTTCGGCAAGTTTTCAAACCTTCATATAGAGAGAAATTTCAGCGAAAATCACAAAATGCGTATCGGTGTTTCGCGCTCTCCCATCGGTCTTGAGGGTTCAATGAGTTCTTTTGCGCTTCCCTTTGCACAAAGGGCGCAAATATCAAGAGAATTCGGAGATGCGATTTCAACGGGCATTTCATTTATCGGACACAAAGGCGCGCTTGAGTACAACCTTGGCGGATACACGAGCACACGTTTTACTCAGGGTTTTAAAGACGGCGCGGAATTTATAGGCAGGGTCGGGGTAAGACCTTTTTACAAACAGGAAGGAAGTTTTTTAAATAACCTGAAACTCTACGCCGGAGCAGATGTCGGGCACAGAGGCGAAAACTACGGAGTGTACAGCGCCGCTATGACCTATGAGTATAAAAAATTTCTTATGAATTTTGAATACGCTTACGCTGACGGCTCAAACGGGGATTATTTCGACCCGAGAAAGCGTCAGGGTTTTTTTACAACGGTAGGCTGGAACTTTACCCCGAAGCTGCAGCTTCTTGCAAGATATGACTACTTTGACAGCGATATAACAAGCTCAAACAACATCAATCACGAGTACTCCGTCGGCATAAATTACTTTGTGTTCAAACAAAGGCTGAAATTCGCACTCAACTACGTTTTTTCAAATAATGAAAAAACAAACACAAACACTAACGCTATCTACTTCCTGACTCAGTTCTTCATCTAGCCCATATTAAAGAGAGTGCAAAGGCACATAATGCCTACAGAACTTATGATAATCCAAAAGTGGGTAACGGGATGAAGATTATTCCATATGTATGCAATTATATTTCTTTGGTTCATAAAGATATTATTGCAGTGTTTTAACATTTTATTATCCATCAAAAAAAGTATTTTATAACTGTCCCAAAATGTATTTTTCTGCATCATCAATTATACTTTCTGCCAACCCTGCATCACGCGCCACATTAAGTGCACTTGAGTGCGGCGCTATACCCTGTTTAATAATTTTTGTTTCAAAGTCAACAAAAATTATTTTAGAAAACTTATCACTTAAAAAATGTTTCGCAATACCGCTAAAGTGCGTTGCAATAAAGGTTTTTGAGCGGATATTTTTTTTAATATGCTCTAAAACAGCGCAAATAAGCGCCTCTGACTCCTCTTTATTTGTGCCTTTAACGGGCTCGTCAAAAATTATAAGAGTGTCTTTGGTTGAATTATTCAAAACATAGGCTATCTGCTTCATTTCGGCAAAAAATGTCGACTCGCCGTCACGCAGGTTATCAAAAGCAACCCCGCAGAAAAAAATCCTGTCAAAAAGGGGCATTTTGGCACTCTTTGCACAGGTAAAGCCGCACATTTGCGAAAAGAGCACGGCGATGGCGTTTTGCTTTAAATATGTGGATTTTCCCGACATATTTGCGCCTGTCAGGATATTTAAGATATTTTCCCCGGAATTTTTTGTGTCGTTCCTTACAAAATCGCCCTTTAACTTGTATACACAGGGGTGCATTGCCTCAACAAGTTCAAAAATGCCGTCGTTGTTGTATTGCACTTTTGCAAAATTATTCTCTAAAACACATCCCGCAAGAGAGTTTGCAGCATCAAAATAAGCGCAAAGCCTTGCAAATTCTCTTATCTTCGGTGTCAGTTCACAGCAGTATATTAAAAGCTTATCAAAAGTATTTTTTTCAAGCTGCAAAATTGAGTATTTAAGAGAATTAATTTTTTCTTCGTAATTTATTAACGCGTTATCTGTGTATCTTATAGACCCTGACAGTTTTTGTTTGATTATAAAACCGTTGTCAATATTTTGCGCCGCGCTCACGGGAGCCTCGTAACAATAGCCGATGTTTGGCAGAAATTTTATTTTAGTGTTTTTATGAACGGTACTCTGTTGATTTTTTTCCAAAAGTTCAAGGTTTTTGTATACTTCGCCAACCTCAAGTCTCAGTAAATCAAGCCTTTCATTAACCCCGCTTTTTACGGGATAAAGCTCGCAGCGTTCTTTGTCCATATTCTCATCAAAAGTTTTTTCTATAATTTGCGAAAAGTCGTACAAAAGCTCCATCGATTGGCTGTCCGCGCTAAAAAATCCCTCTGCGAATTCGCTTAAGATTTTCTCCAGCTTTTTTGCCCTGAGCAGCACTTTTGATATCTCTATGAGTTCTTTATACGTTATTGTTTTGTTTGAAATTTTTGCACTGTATCTTAATATATCACAAAAACTATCCAGAAAACTGCTTATTTCACCCCTGAGCGGGCTGTTCAGACAGAGCTTCTCTATGATTTTCTGTCTTTTTAAAATCATATCCGAATTATTTAAAGGGGCGCTCATCCACTCTCTTAAAAGCCTTCTGCCCATGGGTGTTTTTGTGTTGTCCAAAAACCAAAACAGGCTCCCCTGCTTTTTAAAATCCGCCTGCATTCTTATAAGTTCAAGCGAGCGGCGTGTTTCACAGTCCATAGACATAAAATTTGAAATACTGTATTTTTTAATCTCATCGAGCTTTGGGGCAAAGTCTTTCTGGTTTATAAAAATATACTCAAGCACCGCATTTGCGGCATAATACCCTAAAGTAAAAGCGCCCTTTTGAATTTTAATTTTATTTTCTCTGAAGTAATCGGGGCAAATTAGGGCGTTTTTTCGCTCTTTTATAAGTTCTCTGAATTCAAAAAGCAGCTCTTGGGAATTAAAAAGTATTTCATCGGGCGCAAGTTTTGTGATTTCAAATTTAATTTCTTCTTTTGTACCGGCCGTTAAGTAAAAACCGCCCTGCGAAACATCTGCATATGAAAAACCGTATTTTGAGCCTTCTTTGTACACCGCTGCAAGGTAGTTGTTTTTATCCGCCTGCAAAAACTCACCTTCGTAAACGGTTGCGCTTGTGTACACTCTTGTTATTTTTCTGTAATAATTGCCCGCATCGTCGCAAAATTGTTCGGCGCGCGCCACTTTAAAATTATTATCCAGAAGCTTTTTTATATATACGGCAAGGGATTTTTTCGGAATTCCCGCAAGTGCAACACGCCCTATCGCACCGTATTTTCTGCTTGTAAGGGTAACACTGCAGTTTTTTGAAAGTAAAATCGCATCTTCAAAAAAAGTTTCATAAAAATCGCCTACACGATAAAATAAAATTGAATCTCTGCAGGTTTTTTTAAGCTCAATATATGCCTTCATCGAGCTTGTGACCTTTTTAATGTCAACTTCTTCTATTTTTGTTATAATTTCATCACTCATTTTTTATATGATAAAATAAAATTATTAAAATTCAAACAAAGTAAGGCGAGTGTGGTTATGGGATGTCTTAAGAGCATAATAAGAAAAATTATCTTTTTTGCGCTGTTGTTCGCGTTTTTCTTCTTTGGCGGATGTGATTTTGTTTTAACCAAATATAACGAGTTCACCTGCCCCCCGAGAGAGGAGCTTTTGCAAAAATCAAAAGATTACGGGGATTTTTCCGCCGTTTCAAGCGATTATCGGCTGACACGCTCGCTGAATATTTTCGGATACAGAAAATTTAACTCGGAATATATGCCAAGCGGGCAAAAAATAACCATAATTGACTTAAACAAAAAAGAAGTAATTACGCCAGAGGACTTTAAAACAGGGGCGATAAATACAAAAATACAGGATACGCTGAATTTATTAAAAGACTCGCTCATTACGCTTGAAAACCTTGAAATCACGGGAAAAGGCACGGTAAATGCCAACGGCAGATTAGTTCCCTATGTTAATTTTAAAGCCGATGTAAAAAATGTTCCCTTTAAGTCTGTAGAGGGCACACTGGGCGCGTACAGAAGCACAAATATAAGTCAGGCAAGGAAAAATAAACCCGCAGTGCAAACGACAAAAGTGGTACTTTCAATGCGCGACTGCAAAAAATACAACCAGCAGATAACTCTAGACTTTATAAAGGCAATGAAGCCCTGAAAACTACATTAAAATCCACGAGTCAGGGTACAAATCGGCAGGGTTGTTTTGAATTATTTGAAACCATTTTCTCGGTGCAACAACGATTTTGTACGGATTTTTATTCAAATAGGCGCCCCACCAGGAAAAGCTGGAATTTGCAATTACGTTATGTTTGCACATACTCATAAGTCTTAAATCTTCCCAAGATTTTTCGCCCTGATTGTGCGAAATAAACTCAACTCTTGCACCTTTTTCAATACAGTTTTTACAATTTTCAAAATTAAAATTTTTCTCAACCCATTTTATATCATCGGAAAAAACATAGATAACGGGCTTTTTGACGTTTTGGGCAATGTGTTCAAGTGCGGACTCGTAATAGTTAAAATCCAGATGATTATACACGCTTGCATAGCGCTTTTTGCTCACGTAGTCCCCGCGCCTTATATGCATTGAAACAGAGTCCTCACCCTGCATATTTTCGATTATTTTTGCATTTTTTGCATCGGGCTGCTCTCTGAATGTAAAATATTTCTTTATCAGGTTTTCATTTATATACTTATGACTTTGAAAAAAGCCGTAAATGTAGGTATTATCAGCTATTTCGTTAATTCTTGGCTCATAGTTAAAATCTTTTTCGCTATATACGTTTAAAGAAAAAAAGCTGTTTTTTATATGTTTTCTAAAAGCCCATAATGCCCTGTATTTAAAGCCTTTTATCTCCCTTTTGTTCTCCTGAAAAATATCAATTTGATAAGGGCGCGAGTATTTGTGATTAAAAAAATCACAATCAAAATAAAAATCTACACCGAGTTTATCCGCAAGAGTTGCAGCCGCCGCAAACTGAAACATTTGATTGCCAAGACCGCCATTATAGCGCATTATCAACATTTTCCAACCCTTTATCTTTTTCTTTGAATACAAAAGTTTTAAAAATTATAAAAGATAAAACCGCCATAGGCAGAACCATTATCGCCTGAGAAAGGTATTTACCCGCCCCCAGATGTACAAGAATATTTAAACATACAAGATTTATCGAATAAGTTACGACATAAGACATAAAAAAGCGCACTATTCTTGAATTGTCGTGATTTTCCCAAAATATACTGTATTGTAAGTGCAATATTATGCGAAGCATGCAAAGTAACAAAAAGGGCATACACGCTGTAACCGAAAGCAGTATTTAGCGCGCCCACAAAAAGAAATTTCATAAACTTTCTGTCTACTCGTCTAAAAACTCCAAAAAATGCCTCTTGATGAAACCAGTTAAAACTATTTGAAAGCACGGAGAGAAAAGCTTTCCCCGCCGTGCTGTTCTTAAATTTTGTTATCAGATTAATTGACATGTTCCTTGATTTCGCCTACAACATCTTTGGGTTCAAGTTTGATTGAAGGTCCCATTGTTGTTGTCAAATACATTGATTTAATGTAAGTACCTTTCGCAGCGGAAGGCTTTGCCTTGATTATTGCATCCGTCAAAGTTGAAAAGTTTTTCATTAAATCATCGGTTGAAAATTTAATTTTGCCGATGGGCACGTGAATCATACCTTGTTTGTCGGCACGGAATTCAACCTTACCTGCTTTAGCGTCTTTTACCGCTTTTGCTACATCAGGAGTAACAGTACCTGTTTTAGGGTTAGGCATTAAGCCTTTGGGGCCCAGAACACGACCCAATTTACCCAAAGGAGCCATCATATCAGGTGTTGCAATCAAAGTGTCAAATTCAAACCAGCCGTTTGCAATTTTTTCAATCACTTCTTCAGCACCTGCTTCATCTGCGCCTGCCTCCTTTGCAGCAGCTGCTTTATCTGCCTTTGCAATAACGCAAACACGCACTTCTTTACCAAGACCCGCGGGAAGAACCGTGGTCGAACGGATTTGCTGGTCAGCGTGTTTTACATCAATACCTAACCTCATGTGAGCTTCGACGGTTTCGTCAAATTTTGCCACTTCGGCAGATATTTTTTGCAGCATTTCAATAGCATCTCTTGCGCTTGCGGGTTGATTAAAACCTTCAAGCATTTCTTTTATTTTTTGTTTTTTCTTTGTTAATTTTGACATTTTATCTCCTTTCGTGGTTTTAACGGCAGTTTAACTGCCTCCCAACAATTATTCAGCAATAGTTACACCCATTGCACGAGCTGTACCTTCAATCATCTTAACTGCCGCTTCAAGAGTTGTGGCATTTAAGTCTTCCATTTTTGTTTTTGCAATTTCTTCCAATTGCGCGCGCGTAATCTGACCGACTTTCGTTTTGTTCGGAGCGGCGGAACCTTTCGGAAGGTTAAGTGCTTTTTTAATTAAAACAGCTGCCGGAGGTGATTTTGTAACAAAGCTAAAGCTTCTGTCCTCATAAACATCAATCACAACAGGAATAATGAAGCCGGCTTGAGATGCCGTTCTTTCGTTAAACTGTTTGCAAAAATCCATGATGTTAACACCTTTTTGACCCAGAGCAGGACCAACCGGAGGTGAAGGATTAGCCTTTCCGGCTTCGATTTGAAGCTTAATTTTTCCTGTAACTTTTTTGTTTGTTTTTGGTGCCATTATTTTCTCCTTTCGTGGTAATAGCGAACAGCTTTTTTCTGCTCTTCCACATTTTATTATTATACTTTTTGAATTTGCTTATATTCAAGCTCTACGGGCGTTTCACGACCGAATATGGAAACATTTGCACGAAGTTTTGATTTATCGGGGTAGACTTCCGTTATATCACCGATAAACTCTGCAAACGGACCTGAAATAATTCTGACTTTATCGCCGACTTTAACATCAAGCTCGATTTTGGGCGTTTGAGCCTGTCCGCGGTGAATGATTTTTTTGATTTCCGAATCTTTTGCGGGAATAGGCTTTTTGGATGAGCCGACAAACTTGGTAACGCCTGCCGTGTGGCGAACTACATACCAGGAGTCATCATCCATTATCATCTCAACAAGTACATATCCGGGGAAGATTTTTTCTTCTTTTTCGGATTTCTTACCGCCCTTTACCTGAGTAATCGTTTTTTGCGGTACTTCAACTCTGAAAATCTTTTCAGACATGTTCATATATTCAATACGTTTTTCAAGGTTGACTTTTACCTTGTTTTCATGTCCTGAGTATGTATGAACAACATACCAACGTTTCTTGGGAGCTTTTTGGGTTTTGTGAGTTTCAGCTTTTTCCTCTTGAAACGTTTGTTCTTGTTCTTCTAAATTTTCCAGATTTTTTTCTTCTTTGTTATCCATAATTTACCTTATAATA
>CASGEP010000012.1 GCA_949300515.1 uncultured bacterium | reverse complement strand
TGTGCCAAGAGTGTTTGAACCTCTTTTATGCACAACCTGTGTTGTTCCTCCTTGTGTGCCGTTTCCTGTTCTTGATATCATGCCGTTTGATTTACTTGTATTGTATCTTCCGCCCTCTCCGCCTGCGCCGATTGATATTTGCAGCGTATCTCCGGGCAATACATTTATTTCTTTTTCCAACCCTGCTCCTGAGGCTCCGCCTGAACCCCAGTACCCGTTATAATATTTAAGTGACTTAACGCAACGGACAGAAGCGGTATTTGTGATAGATGAAGTCATAACAAAGATGCTTGACGGTGAATCCCAAAGAAAGACCATTTGTCCACTACCCCATATGCTTCTTGCAAGGCATCTGTTGTATTCTGCGGAGCCAATACAACTTAGCCTGCCCTGACACTCGGGAACATTGTTAGGCTCACTTTCTAGATAGTTGCTAGTACATAATTGCAAACCGTTATCACCTGCATTTCTTGAAAAATCATCAAGATACCTGACTATTTTATTTAGCTCTCCGGAAGTTGGCAATCTGTAAGCGTAATCTGGTCCTTCCGGTGTTTTTCTTCCATATACTCTACAAAGTTTATCTGCGGAACGATAGGTACACACTGTTCTTTTATCTCCTTTGTATGAGTATGGATAATCTTTGGTGTAGTGACAGGTTTTATTAGCATCCGTTGAGTACCAGCAACAGGTTTCAGATGTACACATTTGACCTGCCTCTAATAAAGTTGTGTCAGTATTGTTATAGGGCCAAGTTCCATCATCTGCAGCATTTCTTTTAAAAATACAAAGGTCTGAGCCGTCATCTGAAATTCTCAACGCTTTATACAGGGGATATTTTGCAAGTTCTGTTGCATTTGGTTTCATACCGTTATCTCCGGGGTTATTCTCGCATGAAGTAGCGCCTGTTGTTGCACCGTTGCCCGCTCCTCCGCCTCCGCCAGAGCCTGTTATTCTAAGCGTAACTTTATTTACACCGTTTGGAATTGTAAAAGTGTTATCATTTGTAAAGGTTTGTATCTTTTCATCTGTTTCATTAGCACCCCCGCCGCCTCCGCCGCCACCTGCGCCTTGGATGTATACAGTGTTAATTCCTGTTGGAATAAAAAACGTATACAACCCGGGGTTTGTATATATTTCAAGCCCTTTTTGCCGGTCTACTGTCACTGACAGGTTATCCTTAGAGCGCTTTGTAATTACAGGTGCCAGAATTACAAGCATGGTAGCGACTATCAGGACACTAACGAGCAATTCCGCAAGAGTAAACCCTCTAAACCTTTTTTTAAGCATATTCTATTCCTTACCTTTCACACCCGAGCAATTTTGTTTCTTTATCCGATAAAATATTAGCCGGTTGGGTAAGATAAAAATTACCAGGGTGTCCCATATCTTATTTCCTTAATATTTGTTATTTATTATATAGCAATATTAAAACATGTATAGCAATAATTTTTAAAATTGTCAATTGTTATATATATAGGTAGCATTATTATTATGTTAAATATCAAACAAGAAATTCAAATATTACTATTGAGAAAAGGTATGTCCATGAGAAAGCTGCTTGTAAAAATGAATGAAGCAGGCTATGATATGCCCGCTTCGAGTAATTTTTCGGTTATGTTGAACAAAAGACGAATACGCTTTGAAACCGTACAGGAGATTTTAGACTTTTTAGGGTATGAGTTTAAAATTGTTGAGAAAAGTTAACGAATTATTTTTACATTGAAGTCAAGTTCAAGCGACTCGAGCACATGGGGGTTGATGAGCGCGGATGAACAGTTTACAAGCCAGAGTCTTTCCAAATTCATAAAAAGTGTTGACATAAGGGTGTTTATACCGCTTATTGTACAGGTTGTAAAAAATAAATCGGTTTTGATTTCAAATTCTGTACATTTTTCGAGCGCCCTTATGAGCAGGTCGCTTTCAACGGGGCATTCGAGATTGATAACTTTTTTGCCGCCAAAGTCTTCTATCGTGCTGTCGCTGACGTTTTCGCCGACGATTATCACAACGCTTTCGCCCTTTAGTTCTTTTAGTGTGTTGTCGAGTTTTTCAAAGTTGTGGGATATTTCGAGGTATTTTTTCTCGTATGATTTTTCATAGCCTTCAAGTTTTAGGGCTGCCTGTATAAGAGGCTCATAGTCGTTATTTTCTATTTTAAAAACGCGGTTGGGGGCGATTATTTTGTTTGAGTACATTGTGCCTCTTAGAAGGGAGTCTATTTTTTGGACAAAATTTTGGGTTATAAGGATTGCCCCGGGGAAGTCCGAAAAGTCTATTCCCGGGTCCTGTGTGCCAAGGTGTCCTGCGAGATTTTTATTGTTTTTGAATTTCGGGTAGGTGTGGGCTATGAACATAAGCGAGTTTGTGTAGACGTCAATTTTTCTGTCGCCTATTGTTTCAAGAAGTTTTTCAAGTTCAAATAAATCGGGTCCGCTTATGAGAATGCATTTACCCTTTTTGGGGCTGAGGAGGATTTTTGCGCTTTGCCTTTTTCCCCAGCGGTTTTCATATGCGCCGCTCATTTCGCTTTGCAGTTTGAAAGATAATTTTGAAAATTCAAGAATGCGCCTCTTTAGCTTTTCGCAGCGTGTGGAGAGGGTATTTGTGAGGGCAAAAAATCTTATTATTTCAAAATCGTAGCGTGATGTGTCCTGTGTGATTTTTTTGTAGAGTTCAAGTATTATTGAGCTTGTTTTTGCAAACAGGGTGATAAGTTCAAAAAGGCGCTGTTTTTCGCGGGTTACGCCTTTGTATTTGTTTTGCAGTCCGGCTTCTCCGGCTTTTATTATTGAGTTTAAGTCTGTTTGATTGCAGATATTGAAGTCGGAGTCTATGAGTTCGCAGGGCTGGTGATTTTTCCTGCAAATGCTTATATATTTTTCTTTTGCATTATTTTTATCGCGGCAGATGAGGGCAAGGAAGTTTAAAAGGTCGTGTCTGTCGAAACTTGTGTTAATCATTACGATAGAGAGTCCTTTTATAATGTTTTCTTCTATTTCTCTGTTTGTTTGCCCGAGGTCGTGCAGTTTCAGTATATAAAAACTTGTTTCGCGTATTTGCGAGAGCAAAAGTTCCTCTATGGCGCTTACCGTAGGGTCGATAGAGCAGATACCCATACTGCGGCAGTGCGACTTATCGGATAAGTTCTTTAAAAATTCGTACATAATGCCTTTAGTTTATATGTAATAAATTTTTTTGTTATCCGATAAAAGTGTAATTGTATTTTAGACTTTTGTGCTATTTGCCGCTATTTTCTGCCCAGAGCGTCAAGGTAGAGGAGTTTGTATTTTATTGCGCTGTCTTTCCAAGTAAACTTTGAGGCTATGGCGTTTTTGACGATTTTATTAAATTCATCGCGCCTGTCTATGTATGTCCAGATGGCTTTTTTGATTTCATCCACCATTGAGCGTGCGTCGTAGGTGAGGAATTTAAAGCCGTTGGCGTGTTCGTTGGGGTAGGAAATTACGGTGTCATCCAAGCCGCCGACCGCCCGAACAATCGGAGGGGTGCCGTATTTCATTGCTATCATTTGCGAAATGCCGCAGGGCTCAAAGAGTGAGGGCATCAGGAACATATCGGCGCCTTTGTAAATTGTTTCGGATAATTCGGGTTTAAAATCAATCCAGGCGCGCATGTTGGGTGAGTTATTAGAAACCCAGATTAACATATTTTCAAAACCGTGCTCGCCCGTTCCCAAAAATACAAAGTCGGCGGGCTGGTTCATAAGGTCGAATTTTGCAAAGTCAACAAGGGAAAGACCTTTTTGATAAACGAGCCTTGAAATCATTGCTATAAGAGGTCTGTCGGGATTTTGCGGAAGGGAGAACATTTTTTGAACCTGTGCTTTAAATTCCGGTTTTACTTTGGGGTCAAAGTCTTTTTTGTCGTAGTCCGTGCCGTTTAAAATGCCGCAGAGCTTGTAGGTTTGCCCCCTTAGCGTGTAGTCCATGCCTTCGCCGAATTCGCCGCCCAAGATTTCCTGCGCGTAGCGCGGGGATACGGTGACGATTTTATCTGCGCAGTATATCGCGCCTTTTACCCAGTTTACCCTGCCGTAGTGCTCGACGCATTGGTCATTGTAAACGCAATCCCAGCGCATGTTTGCAAAATCGATAATTGATTTGTCGCAGCTTCCCTGATAGGCAAGGTTATGTATTGCAAAAACGGTCTTTGTGCCGTCGTAAAATTCGTCGAATTTGTAGTTGTGTTTGATGTAGACGGGTATCATCGCCGTGTGCCAGTCGTTTGCGTGGATTATGTCGGGTCGGAAGTTCAGCATTTTTGCATATTCCAAAACGGCAAGCGAAAAGGCGACATAGCGCTGTTGTTCATACATTTCATCGACCCATTGGGGGTAGACAACGTTAAAGCAGGAAAAGTATTTCGGGTTGTCTACAAAAAATACGTTTACGTTTTTTGATTTTGGCAGTTTGCACATTTTCAGCTTGAAAATGTGGCGGGTGTGACCCATGTCAATTTGAAGTTCGGAGTTTTCAAGCTCTTTTATGCCCCATCTGTTTTGGTCTATGCAGCCGTAAAGCGGGGTAAAAATCGCTATTTCGCAATTTTCTTTTTCAAGGTGAGGGGGAAGTTCTCCCACGACGTCGGCAAGTCCGCCGACTTTTGAAAACGGTGCGACTTCTGCGCTTGCAAAAAGCACTCTGAGTTTTTTTTCTGCCATAATTCCATCCTTATATTTCGTTTGATAATATTTGCAGGGTTTGCCTTAAAATTTCCTGAGGGTCGTCTTTTTGAGTTTTTTTGGCGCTAATTTCAAGGGCGCTCTGGTATTCGCTCTGGCTGTAGCCAAGGGATTGAAGCACTGTTTGCACTTCAAGAATTGTGTCTTTTGAGATGTTATCGGTGTTTATTTTGCCTGCGGTCACTTCGGAGGTGACATTCAGGCTTGTGAGTTTGTCTTTCAGTTCTAAAATTATTTTCTGAGCCATTTTTGCGCCTACGCCTTTTGTGCGCGAGATTAGTTTGTAATCTTCATCGATGACGGCGCCTATAAGCTCGGAGCCTGAAAATTCGTCCAAAAGGCAAAGGGCGACTTTTGTGCCAATGCCTGAAACCGATGTTAAAATATCAAAAATTGTTCTGTCCTCTCTGTGGCAAAAGCCGCAAAGAGTCATGGAGTCTTCTTTGTGGATTAGTTTTGTGTAGATTTTTATTTCTTTTTCGCATTCGCCCAAAAGCCCGAGAGTCCTCGCGTTGCAGAGGATTGAGTAGCCGATGCCGTTATTTTCAACAACGGCATAAGGGTGGTTTTTGGATATTAAAATTCCTTTTATGTAGTCGTACATAGGGTTTTTCCTAATTTATCAAGGGTTTTTCTGTCCTCATCAGGCGTTATGCCCAGAGTCGTAAGGTAGTTGCCGATGAGAATGCCTTCTATGCAGTTTTTGAGGGCAAGTTCCATGTTTTCTTTTGAAAGGCGGGCTTTCCTGCCGCCCGCAAGCCTTATAATCGAATTCGGGTTTGCGATTTTAAAAATTGCTGCCGTTCTTAAAATATTTTCTTCATCGATTTTATCGCCGTAATTTTCAAAGGGCGTGCCTTTAATGGGCGTCAGGATATTAAAAGGAATTGACTCGGGCTGAATTTGAGCCAGTTCAAGCGCCATTTCAACCCTTTGTTCAACGGTTTCGCCCATGCCGACAATTACCCCGCAGCAAAGCTCAAGACCTGCTTCTTTAACTTTTTTGATTGTGTCTAATCTGTCGTCATAGGTGTGAGTGTGGGTGATTGAGGGGTGATAAGAGTGGCAGGTGTTAATGTTGTGATGATAGCGCGAAAGCCCTGCTTTTTTGAGCATTTGCGCCTGCCCGTCTTTTAAAATGCCTATTGAGGCACAGCTTTTAAGTCCGAGTTTATTGATTTCCGATATCATTTCGCAAAAGCGCGGCATGTCCTCATCCAAGGGCCCTCTGCCGGATGTGACAATTGCAAAGCGTGTTGCGCCGTTTGCTTTTGCCTCTTTTGCAACTTCTATTACTTTTTTTGTTTCAATAAGCGGATGAGCGGGAATATTAGTCATATAATAGGAACTTTGCGCGCAGTATTTGCAGCCTTCGCCGCATTTTCCCGTGCGTGCGCTTATGATAGAGCAAAACCCCACTTTGTTTTTTGTCTTTTCCTTAGCCAGGGCAAGGAGTTTATCTAATTCCAGAGAATATAATTCCAACAGTGTTTTTTTATTCATAAAAGTATTATACAATAAAAATATGTTCAAAATTAATTTATCAAACAATTGGGCAAAATATTATAACAGCGCTCTTGATTTTTACAAAAAGAAAAATTATAAGCGTGCGCTGGAGCTTTTTGAGCGGGCAAAAAAACTCGAGCCGGCAAATTATAAAATACCTTATAATATGGCACTGTGCTATCAAAATTTAGGCGAGGATATTCTGGCGCTTGATTACTATAAAGTGGCGCACAAGCTGTGTCCCGAGGATTTGGATACCGTTTATAATATCGGCTGTATTTACTTTTCAAAAAACTCCATAAATGAAGCTATTGAAATGTTTGACAGGGTAATTGAAGCGGATGATAAAAACTATGATGCTTTTTATGCACTGTCTATCTGCTATGCCAGCCTTGCGCAGTGGGAAAATTCGCAGAAATACTGCGGGGAAGCGCTAAAACTGCAAGAGCGCTCGCATCGGGCGAACAATCAAATGGGGCTTATCTGCTACTCGGTTGAGGATTGGGAAAACGCGGTTAAATACTTTAAAAAAGCAATAAAATTAAACCCCACACAGTTCCCGAAATACTATTCAAATCTTGCCCTGACTTACGATAAAATCGGGCAAAAGGACGACGCCGTGCGGGTTTATAATAAAATTAAGAAAAAATTCCCCGACTATCAGGGTCTTGATTTTATGAAAATGACTTTTGAAATTAAGTCTAAGATTTAATTTCGTTCAGCGAGTCGATTATTTTTTGCGCCGCTTTGTCGTTGTCGAGCATTTTGTAGCAATAGGCAAGATTTACATAAAAATCCTTATCATCCGCTTTCAGGGAGAGTGCTTTTATAAGCTGTTTTTTCGCTTTTGAGTACTCTTGTTGTGCAATATAGCAGCTTGCAAGATTATAGTAGGCGTATGGGAATTCTTTGTTGGATTTTATGCTCATTTTAAAGTTTTTTTCCGCAAGTTCGTATGATTTTTTCTTTAGGAGAATGCAGCCTATATTATAATACGCTTTATAAGCTTCTTTGCTTATAGCTGCCGCTTTGTTGTAATTTTCAATGGCATCGCCTCTTTTACCGCTATCATCGTAAATATTCCCTATTATTACAAAAACGTCCTCATCTCTCCTGTTCTGGGGAATTCTGTTCAGAAGTTCAAGTGCTTCTTCCTTGTTGTTTGTGGAGTAGAGCGCAAAAGCTTCGTCTTTTATGTCTAAAATCTCTTTATCGCTCAACAAACCGTATGAAAATGCACTCTGCCAGAATGTTTGAAAAAATAATATAAGAATCACACTAATAGATGATTTTAATATGTTATTTTTGTTTAAACTTTTCATGTAATACTTTCCCCGTTGGAAATACTCTCAATAAAATGTTAACATTTATTTAGTTTTATTTGCAACAAGATTATTTTTTTATTTTTTTACAGTACAATTACAGACAGATATAACTAAGAAATAAAGCTAAGAATTAAAGCCGATGAACATGATGATAGAAAAACCCGTTAAACAAAATTACAAACCCCTGCCGCAAATGCGCAGGAGGAAAAAAAGGCAAAACGGCGCAGGCAGCTTTTTGCGCTCTTTTTTAATCACGCTTATACTTTTAGGCTCAATTGCAATACTTGCCTATCATTCTGATATTCAGGCTTCAATAAGCGAACTTTTTGCCGCGGCAACAGGTACAAACAGCGGCAGAAACGAGTTTAACCTTCCGTTTTCTCCGCGCCGCCAAAATATACTGTTTATGGGCGTGGATGTTGCTTCAAATGCCGTTGACCCTTTTAAGGGCAATCGCTCGGATGCTATGCTTTTAATAAGTATAGCACCCTACGGCAAGGATATTAACGTTATATCAATCCCGAGAGATTCAAAAGTTTACATTGCAGACAGGAGCAAGCCCGATAAAATTAACCACGCTTTTGCCTTCGGCGGAGCGGACTTGGCGGTTAAAACCGTTGAAGAAACTTTCGGTGTAAAGGTTGACCATTATATTGCCTTAAGTAATCTGGGTCTTATAAAATTTATCGACACAATAGGCGGTTTGCCCATATATATTGAAAAAGATATGCACTACCATGATAATACGGCAGGGCTGCATATTGACTTAACTCAAGGTCAGCAGGTGCTAAACGGCGAGCAGACGGAGGGTTATTTAAGATTTAGAAAAGACGCCCTCGGCGACATCGGGCGCATAAGACGCCAGCAGTGGTTCTTTAATGCTCTTATGACAAGGTTGAAAGACCCCTCTGTACTTGTTAAAATTTCTGAAGTATTAAAAATTATGCCAAAGTATATTCAGACAGATTTGTCTGTTTATGAGCTTTCCCAGTATGCCGCTATGGTTAAAGCCGTTGATATGTCATCAATTCAGGTTGCAACTTTGCCGGGTACGCCTTCTACAAAGGGTGTGGTAAGCTATTGGATTTTAGATCCGGATAAAACACAGGAGATTATTAACAAACTTGTATACAGGGATAAATCTGCACCGCTGACCGAGGCTTTAAATGTCGGCATTTTATATACACCTTCAAAAGAGGCTGTTGCAAGGGATTTAAAAATGCACCTTGAACAAAACGGCGCGATAGTAAAAATGCAAAACAGAAGCAAATTAACCCATGACCACATTGCCGTTCACAACCTTGATGTTTCGGGCGACGTTATAGAATCACTCAAGAAAACAATACCCGAAATGCAAGAAAAACAGACGGTTTATGACCCTGTCGGTTTTAATAAAGCCGCAAAAGATTTTACGGTAATCCTTGCAGGTTCGTAAAAAGCGTTAAAAATCCTATAATCGGTTGAATTTGCAGGCTTTAATATTATTCTAATGATTGATTTAATTTTCCCTATAGTGTAAGAGAATCTTTATATGTTATCCGATTTGAACGAGAAATATCTCCTTAGATTTATGTCATGTGCAAATTCCCCGTCAGAAAAGGAAGTTTGCCTTATGGATTTACTGTGTTCGCTGGGTGTTAAAATAAACTTTAAAAACGAAAATCCGATTTATGAAATAATTGATAAAATGGAATATTGCGGAATTTGTTATGAATAAAAAAAAGAAAATTTTTGACTTTCTTGTTTACGTTTTAATTTTTGTTTTCGTATTCGGTTTTATAATCTATACAGGCAGACACAGTGCTTTTGGAAAGTTTGTTTCGGGTGTTGAGAACAAAGCTTTTGACACAAGGCAGAATTTAATTCTCTCGCGCAAACAAAACAACGATAAAATAGTAATAATCGCAGTTGATGACCCGAGTTATGAGTATATTACGGAAAACTTCGGCACATGGCCCGCACCGAGGAGTTTTTGGGCAAAGCTTATAAACGGACTAGAGGTTGCAAATCCAAAATTCATTGCTTTTGACCTGCTTTTTGCAAAAAGGCTTGAAACGCAGGATAAGGGGGATTTAGAACTTATTGAAGCCGTTAAAAATAATAAAAACGTCTACCTTTCAATGAATTTCGACAACTACCCCTCTCAAATAAGAAAACCGCCCGTGCTTCCCGAAAATTTGGGTTTTGATATAAAAAATGGCGGTATAATAAAAAACAGCCCCTATTTGCATTTTAAAAACTGCAGAAATGCTATGGATGAACTTTTGGAAGTTACTTCAAATTTTGGCTTCATAAACGTTACGCGTGATGAGGACGGTATAATAAGGTACTTTGCGCCTATGTTTTACTATAACGGTGCTTTTTATCCCAATTTAACCACAATGATTGCAATGAAGTATCTGAACATTTCGCCCGAGCATTTACATGTGGATAAAATGAACAGACTGGTTCTGGATAAAGACCATAAAATTCCGCTAAATCCCGACGGGAGAGCAATTATAAACTGGTATGGAAAAGAGGGAACTTTTGAACATGTGAGTCTGTGGGAAGTTGATAATGCAATAAACCGCTCGGACATTGAGTATCTGAAGCAAAAGTTTGAAGGTAAAATAATCTATATCGGAACAACGGTAACGGCACTCTCCGATGTAAAGAGTACCCCTGTTTCTTTTATGTATCCCGGTGTTGAAACCCATGCGACATTTTTAAACAATATTTTGGATAACAATTTTATAACCCACCTGAGTTTTAAAGCGGATATGTTTATCTCAATTGTAATTTGTATCTTTATCGGCTATTTGATTTTAAGACTGGAGTCTATACCGTTTTCAATATTGTGCTGTGCTGCAATAATAGCTTTTTATCTGGTTTTCGCACTTTTTGCCATGGAATTTTTCAACCTGTGGCTCGGCGTTGTACTGCCGGTATTTTCTGCAACATTAATAATCATTGCGGCATATATCGCAAAATATCTGCTAAAGTCAAGAGATTACGAACACACATACAAACTTGCCGTGACTGACGGCTTAACGGAATTGTACAACCACAGATACTTTCAGGAGCAGATGATTTTAAATGTCCAAAACGTTTGCCGCTACGGCGGTGTGTTTTCGCTTATTTTAATAGACATTGATTTCTTTAAAAACTTTAACGATGCCCACGGACACCAGAGCGGCGATGCTGTTTTAAGACAGGTTGCACAGACGATTAAAAGAAATATAAGGACAAGCGACATTGCCTGCAGATACGGCGGCGAAGAAATGTCTATCATTCTTACCAATACAAAAAAAGAAGATGCAATTACAACCGCTAAAAAAATATGGAGCGCAATCAGAGAGAAAAAATTTGAACTTGCGGACGGTACAAGGACAAATGTTACAATAAGTGTCGGTGTTGCGGGCATGCCAGACGACGGCAAAACTCCGCAGGAGATAATCGAGTATGCGGATAAGTGCCTGTATAAGGCAAAACAAAACGGGCGCAACCGCGTTGAGAGTAAGGTCTAAATGTTGCGTTTTATATCCATATCGATTTTATCTATATAATTCTTAATATAATTCATAAAATTTTTATGTATTGTTTTAACATCATCACCGAGATTTATTTTTTTATTCAATACAAAAACAATATTTAGCAATATAAGTTGTACATCAAAAAGCCGGTCAGGTCTGTTTAGATGATTTAGTGCAATTTCAACCTGTTTATTTATTATTTTAATTTGTTCTTCAAATGTCATGGTTTTCACTTAAAATAATTATAAAAACATATTATTTGTAATAACATAATTAATTACATTTGTAAATATTTAATTTTTTATACCCT
Source organism: uncultured bacterium (assembly GCA_949300515.1). Classification (GTDB taxonomy): domain Bacteria; phylum Cyanobacteriota; class Vampirovibrionia; order Gastranaerophilales; family Gastranaerophilaceae; genus Galligastranaerophilus. Next base: position 37,309 of record CASGEP010000012.1, on the reverse strand, counting down.
GTATGATGATTTTTTATTTTTAAATATTGCGATAATTGTTTTATGAATAAAATTGAAGAAACAAAAAGTTTAATACGTTCGGGCAAGGCAAGCAGAGGCGTAATTTTCCCGAAGCTCTGGCTTAAAATACTGGGAGTGGATACAGAGGATAATTCGCAAAAGGTAAAACTGGTTTTAAACGTTGATAAGAAAACGATAACGATTACCAAAGCAACATAATTGATTTGCGCATGATTTTTATTCGTATTATAATTTTTTCAAAAGAATTTGAAAGGTTGTAATAATGGTAAATTCGGTTGTAGTAGTGGGCAGAGTCGGTCAAAATCCCGAGATGAAATACTTTGACAGCGGCAAAGTCCGCACGAGCTTTTCTGTTGCGGTTAACCGCTGGAATCCCCGCACAAAAGAAGAAACGACCGACTGGTTTAATGTGGAAGTTTGGGATAAACAGGCGGAAATTGTCGGAGAGTGGGTTAAAAAAGGCACTCTTGTAGGTGTCGAGGGCAGACTTGCAACAAGCAAGTGGCAGACTCCCGACGGCGAAACGGCTGAAAGGTATTTAATCCGCGGTACAAACGTACGTTTAATGGGCTCTAAAAAAGACGAGAATTAGAATATGATTTTATCGAGCACTATCGGTATAATTGCAGATGACTTGACGGGCGCAAACGACACCGCATTGCAATTTTTCATAAAAGGTTCAAATACCGAGATACTTCTGGGATATAGCGATGAGCTGCAAAACCATGTCAATGTCGGCACATGGGCAATATCTACGGAAACAAGAAATATTGATAAAAACGATGCCGCAAAAATTGTCTACAGTACGGCAAGCGTTTTGAAAGACAAACTTAACGTAGAACATTTTTATAAAAAAATTGACTCTACACTGAGAGGCAATATAACCTATGAAATATTTGCCGCACTTGAAGCAACGGGAAAAGATGCGGCTGTTGTTGCCCCTGCTTATGTACAGGAGGGGCGAATTACAATCGGCGGCTATCAGCTTTTAAAAGGTGTGCCGATAGAGCGCACGGATGCCGCGCGTGACCCGAAAGCGCCGATTTATGAGTCTTATGTGCCGGATATATTAAAAAAACCCCTTGGCGAAAATGCAAAATCAATTGTGGATTCTATTGAACTTAACACCATCGCAAAGGGTGCGGGTCCGGTGGCTCAGAAACTGAATGAACTTATCGCCGCAGGCAAAAAAATTATTGTTGCGGACTGTGTTTCAACGGTTGACTTTGAACAAATCGTGCTTGCAATGCAAAAATCCCAGTACAACATTCTTCCCTGCGGCTCCGCAGGGCTTGCACAGGCGCTTGCACCCCTTTGGCTCGGGGATATGAAGGTAAACAAAGCGACAAGAATGGTGCCAAAGCTGCCAAAGCTCATTTTATCAGGCTCCGCCGCAAAGCTGAGCGCTCTGCAAATCCAAAAATTGGAGGATGAGGCTGATTATTCAAACGACTCTTATTTTGTGTGCCTCACGCTTAAGGACATCATAAACGGCGTAAGCGACAGCGTTGTAAAAAGAATTTGCGATAACCTTGTACAGGATAATATTGTAGCGGTTCATGTCTGCAATATTTCAGGGGAGGTTGATACGGACGAAGGTAAAAGCCTTTTGATAGATGAAGGCATTACAAAAGAAGCTCTGTCAAAAAAAATTACAAGCTATCTTGCTCAGCTTGCAAGTGAAATTAAGAAAAGAGCGGAGTTTATTTTGATTACGATAGGCGGCGAAACGTCGCGCGCCTGCTGTGAAGCTATTGAGTCAAAATATCTGCAGGTAGTGGATGCGATTTTGCCCGCTATCCCTCTGTGTATTGATTCCTGTGCACAGCTTATTGTTACAAAGTCGGGCAATTTAGGGACATCTTCCACACTGCTTGAAATTATTCAATATCTGGAACATCATCAAAATGTATAAAATAGCAATTACCACGGGAGACACAAAAGGAATCGGCGCGGAGATTACCCAAAAAGCTCTAAAAAAGCTCAATTTGCCCCATGAAGATGTTTTAATCATCGGGGAAGAAATTACAAAAGATTACAGGGTAATTAAAACAGATAATTCAAATAACGGCGAATTTTGCTACAAGTCACTTGAGTGTGCGGCAGAGCTTGCGCTCGAAAATAAAATAGGTGCGATTGTGACTGCTCCGGTTTCAAAATTTGCACTCCTTGAAGCGGGGTATAATTTCTCGGGTCAAACAGAGGTGCTGCAGAAGCTTTTTAATCAAAAAGCCGAAATGCTTTTTATTGCCGATGACTTTAGGGTTATGCTTTTGACAAGACACCTTGCGCTGAAGGATGTTAAAATAGATATTCAAATGATTGTTGATAAAGCGCTGAGGCTTAATGACTTTCTGAAAACATATTGTAAAATCAACTCTCCAAAAATTGCACTCTGTGCTCTAAATCCGCATGCGGGCGAGGGCGGAATGCTCGGGAGAGAAGAAATTGAGATAATGAGTCCCGCTGTTGAAATACTGCAAAAGTCGGGTGTGAATATTTCGGAACCAAAGAGCGCCGATGCACTCTTTGCAAAGGCGGGCAAAAAATACCTAAACTCTCAAAAACAAGACTATGATGCAATTATCTCCTGTTATCACGATCAGGGGTTGTGCCCCGTTAAAGCGCTCTGCTTTGACAAAACGGTAAACACAACCATAGGGCTTAAGGTAATTCGTACTTCTCCTTCCTGCGGTACGGCTTATGACATTGCAGGCAAGGGCATTGCAGATGAAACAAGCATGGTCGAGGCTATTAAACTGGCATATAAACTTAACAAAACTTAATTAAAATATACTACAAATGTAAAAAATAGGATATAATGGAATTGTGAAGTTTAATTAAGTGTGGCAAATATGTCGTTTAATATCAACGGTCCTTCAAATATCCCATCCATTCAGGAGGCGCAGAGCCTGCTAAACAATGGCGGCGGCGGCAACCTCGGTTATTTTATGCGTCAGGATGCGGATGAGGAGATAAAATTTGTCGATAATCAGGGCGAGGACTCTTTTGAGAAGTCGGACGATAATGAAAATTTTGAGCCTGCGGGTAATGCAAGCCTGATTGAAAGAATAAAGAAAATATTCAAAAAAATCCGAATTGCAATTGCAAGATTTATAATAAAAAGAAGAAACAAAAATTGACTTTAGATGTATTCGCATTAAAAACAAGCTATGAAAAGCTTGTTTGATTTGTTTTTAAAAAAGCCTGCCTGCACGCATACAAATGCACTTATTAATACAAATGAAGGCTATTGTCCCGATTGCGGCGCATATGTTAAAAAATATTTCTATATTGTGCGTTGTTCAAGGTGTGATGTAAAAAGGGAGGCAAAAGTCTATTTTGGTGACATTTTGCCGAAAGAAAAATTTTGCACAAACTGCGGCTCAAAAGAATTTTACGTTGAAAAATTAGAAAAAATCAGTTTTATTGACGTTGCTTACGCAATTTATACAAAAGAGGAATTAACGCAATCTCAAATTGAACTTGCCTCTGCTCAAATTTGGGTTGATGATGAAAACAAAATGCCCGTTAAATATTTAACGGGCAGTGTCTAAGTTTATTACAGATTTTCTTCAAACCCCGGTGAGCGCTCGGGCAAATTTTGATAACCTTTGTTAGAAATTACAAATTTTCTTATATAAGCACTTGTGTAGTTTCCTTTTTTGAAAAGTTTTTTTATCACGTTTTCCCGCTCTACAAGAGGATGTGAGATATTTTGCAGCTCGAGATTATCCTCGCTAAGTTGTGTCCACACTGCAGCCTCAAGCGTCCAAGCATAGGTTTCTTCATTTAGTGAATTAAACTCGTCCTGATGAATTGCTTCATGGGCTAAAAGTGCTGCCAGTGCCTCTTTTGGTGCACTTTGGTGTTTTTTGTTTATGTATATATATAATTTCCCCGATTTTTTCCAACCCAGTGCGTCAAAATTTGCGTAAGCGGGGTTTATTTCAGACAGGTTTTTAAATTCAATTTTAATGGGGCGTCTTGTCAGGTTATCTCCTAAAATTGCTTTTCTTGAATATTCGCCGCTTGTTTGTTTTAATAGCTCAAGCGCTTCTATCACATTTGTGTCTTGAGTGCTTTTTTTGTAAGTTTTTGCAAGACCCTCATCAATAAGTGCGCTTGGCACTTTTGGCGGCTCTACTATCGCATATGATGCACTAAACAAACTAAGGGCTAAAAATGCCCCTAATAAAGGTATTCTAAACTTTTTCATAATACTCATCCTTAAAAAACTCCTCGTATAAAAATATTATGACATGTTTATTTTATAAGGAAAGTTTTTTGAAAATCTAAATTTCTCTTTTTTGCTCCTGAGTGCCGTCAGATAAGTTTTTGAGGGTATAAAAGCCTTTTTCTATTTCTTCTTCACCGAGAATAATTGCATAATTTGCAAGTTTTGCTGCTTTTTCAAGCTGCTTTGCAAATTTGCGATTTTGCATGTCAAAGTCGCAACTGTAACCTTTGTGTCTTAATTTTTGGCAAAGTTTTATTGCTTCTTGCGAGTATTTTGAAACAACAAAATAATCAAGTTTTTTCTGTTCAACTTTTTTTACAAGTTCAAAAAGCCTCTCAACTCCCATTGCCCAACCGACTGCAGGAGTAGGCGTGCCGCCGAGCATTTCAACCAGTCCGTCATACCTTCCTCCGCCGCAAACTGCACTTTGAGAACCAAGAGAGCTGCTTTTTATTTCAAAAACAGTCCTGTTGTAGTAATCAAGCCCTCTTACAAGCATTTTGTTGCGCTTATATTTGATACCCAGAGCACTAAGGAGTGTTTGAACTTCTTCAAAATGTTTTGCGCACTCATCACAAACAAAATCACTCAAAACAACTTTTTTAATTTCTTCCCGTTCAAAAATTTTCTGACAGTTTTCGTCTTTGCAATCAAGCATTCTGAGCGGATTTTTTTCGTATCTTACTTTGCAATCTTCACAAAGTTCGCCCAAGTAAGGTTTTAAAACTTCTTTAATTGAATTTCTGTAGTTTTCACGGCATTTTGGACAGCCAAGTGTGTTTAACTCCACCTCTAAGTCAACCACACCTGTTGATTTTAAAAACTCTTGCGCCATAAGTATGGCTTCGGCGTCTGCTGTTGGGTTTTCAACGCCAAAAAGCTCTATTCCGACCTGATGAAACTGTCTTTGGCGACCTGCTTGCGGGCGCTCATATCGAAACATGGGACCAAAATACCAGAATTTTTGCGGCGGTGATTGTCTTGAAATATTGTGTTCAATGTAAGCACGTACTACTCCCGCGGTATTTTCGGGGCGAAGCGTAATCGAGTTTTCACTCTTGTCTTTGCCGCCTGTGCAAAAAGTGTACATTTCTTTGTTTACAATGTCTGTTGAATCCCCGACCCCGCGTTTAAAAAGCTCTGTTGCTTCAAAAATCGGAGTTCTTATCTCACTGTAATTTGCACTTTGAAAAATTTCTTGCGCATTTTGCTGAATTTTTTGCCAAGTTAAGGTATCAAGTCCTATTATGTCTTTTGTTCCGCGTTGTGCTTTTATCATTTCTCTTTTCCTGAATTTCCAAGGAGTATTTTACTATAAAACTAAAATTTAATCAGTATTTTTATAACTTCATAAATCTTTTTAAGTTTATTCTTTGGGCAATTGGTTAACAAAAGTGTAATGTTGTTTATAATTTCATTGTCATTTTGCCCCAAAAGCAGCTCTGCAGGAGTTATTTTAAAGGCTTTGCATATTTTATCTATAGTATCTGCTGTCGGCTGGTAACGGTTCCTTTCAATATTTGAAAGCCCTTGAATACTTATGTCAATTTTTTCGGCAAATTCTTCCTGCGTAAGATTGTTGCTCTTTCTTAAATTTTTAATGCTTGTATTGATTAATTCCTGATACTTCATTGTCACAACTTATAATAAATCGTCAAATGCTTTAATAAACTAAATGTTTATAAATATGGCTAAATAATGTAACAAAATGTTAAAGAATACCCTTAATACAGCAATAAGATTTATTCATATTTTTTCTTATATGTATAATAGTAAAATGTATAAGGAAAGGAAGTAAAATGATAATTGGTTCAATTTCAAGCACTAATACATTTAAAGGTGCTAATGAGTCTGCATCTGTAAGTGTTCCTAATAAGGAAAAGAACGTCAAAGAAGTTATAAAAGATAACAAAGGCAAAATTGCTCTCGGACTTAGTGCACTTGCTGCTGTCGGTGTTGCTGCAGTTGCTATTTCAAGAGGAAAAAAGCTTCCTTCTGAACTCAGTCTTGATGACTTTAAAAAGATAGGAAAGTTTAATAAAGGCGCAGCCACTGTTAAGGGTAAACCTTTTAACGGTGTAATTAATGTTACAAATCAAAAAGGTAATTATGCCCTTGAATACGCTGACGGTGTTTTAAAATCATCAACATTCAGCGAACGTGTAAGCGGTATTTTAGATGGAGAAGTGTCGAAATTTAAAAAAGTGTACAGTGAACAAGACGGTACAAAAGTCATACAACATTTTGACCGTGCATATGTTTCAAAAGCCGATAAAAACGGTCAAAAAGTTGCAAGTTTGAAATGGGTTCCAACGGGTGAAAAAACTATAATTTCTGACAGCAAGGTAGTTAAAGAACGTATGGGTCTAACGGGTGACATACTTAGAGATGTTGCAGAAAAACAACAAGACGGCAGCTGGAAAAAAACATTCCAGGGTATAGATCTCGGATTGGATGACAATTATATAAATAAAAATTATTCAAGGCATTTTGTTTATACTTATGATGAAGCAGGAAATGTTGTTGATAAAAAGCGTGTTTATCGCAGAAAACCTTCTATAAATTCACATGAGCAGTTTGTAAAACAGTCCAAAAATTACATAGATAAAAACGGCAACAAAGTGGTTGAAACTATAAAGAATGGTGAATTGTATGCAAGGCAAACTACAAAAATAGCTGATGACGGTTCAAAGCAAATAGTTGTTGAATATTTTGACAAAGGCAGCAAGGGTTACAAAAAAATTATTAATATTGCAAAAGATGGTACAAAACAAATAAGTGAAATCGGTACGGATTCTTTAGTATTTTAAAAAAGCAGGCATAATGCCTGCTTTTTAGTTTTTCTTTTCACCAAACTTTAAATATTCTTCAATAAACCCATCTATTTCACCGTTCATGACAGCATCAACGTTGCCCGTTTCATAGCCTGTTCGGTGGTCTTTTACAAGTTTATAGGGGTGAAAAACGTAAGAGCGAATTTGTGAGCCAAAGTTTACATCCATAACTTCGCCCTTTAGCCCTGCAAGTTTTTGTTCGTGCTCCTGCTGTTTTATTGCAAGGAGTTTTGAAGCGAGCATTTGCATGGCGGTTTCCCTGTTTTGAAGCTGGGAGCGCTCCTGCTGGCACTTTACGACAATCCCCGTCGGTTTGTGATAAATCCTTACCGCCGTTTCTACTTTATTTACGTTTTGTCCGCCCGCGCCGCCCGAGCGCATTGTTTCAATTTCAATTTCATCGGGTGGTATTGTTATTTTCTTTTCAAAATCTTCTATAACGGGAGTTACCTCAAGAGAGGCAAAGCTTGTCTGTCTTTTGCCGTTGGCGTTAAAGGGTGAAATTCTTACAAGCCTGTGCACTCCTTTTTCGGCTTTTGCATACCCGTACGCCCATTTGCCCGAGATTTTAATGGTTGCGGATTTAATCCCCGCTTCTTCGCCGTCTGATTTATCTAAAAGCTCTATTGTGTAGTTGTGCAGCTGTGCCCAGCGCATATACATCCTTAAAAGCATTTGCGCCCAGTCCTGCGCGTCTGTGCCGCCCGCGCCCGAGTTAACGGTTAAAATGGCATCGTTTTTATCGTATTCGCCGCTTAGCATCTGCTCTAAATCAAATTTATCAAGCTCTTTTTCAAGATTTTTAACGCCTGCCAGCGCTTCGCACATAAGACCCTCATCATCAAGTTCGAGACTTAAAAGCGCATCTTCTAAAATACCTGTCCACTTTTCAAATCTTTCAAGAGAAGATTTTACCTCTTTTTGCTCTTTTAAAAGCTTTGAGGCTTCTTCCTGATTATTCCAGATATTTTCATCACGCAGTTTTTCATCAAGATTTTTTAGGGAATTTTTAAGACCGCCAAGGTCAAAGACACCTTCCCGCCGCTTCAAGCCGCGGCTTTAGGGTGGTGGTTATTTGTTTCAGTTCTTCTTTTGTTTCCGACATAAAATTATTTTACTATAAAAATGTTTTTGTTAAAATAAAAAATGGTTCAAAAAGGAGTTAAGACGCAATGGACGATATAAAAAAGATGATAAGAGATGTTCCCGATTTCCCTAAAAAAGGAATAATTTTCAGGGACATTACAACAGCCGTTAAAGATGCACAAACAATGCATAAAATTGTTGATTTAATGGCAAAAGAATATGAAAACGAAAAAATTGACTATGTTGCAGGCATTGAATCGCGCGGTTTTATTTTTGGCATGCCGATTGCCTATAAATTAAACTGCGGCTTTATACCTATCAGAAAACCGGGCAAACTTCCCGCAAAAACAATATCTCAGGAGTATTCTCTTGAATATGGTACGGATAAGATTGAAATGCACGAAGATGCCCTTAAAAAAGGCGACAGAGTGCTTATTGTTGATGATCTTCTTGCAACGGGCGGAACGGCTGCGGCAGCGGTTAAACTTGTGCAAAGTGCGGCTGATGTTGCGGGCATTGCATTTGTAATAGAGCTTACGGACTTAAACGGTAGAGAAAAGCTCCCCAAAGACGTAAAAGTTACATCCCTTGTAAAATATTAAAACCAAATAGTGTATAATTAAACTATGGCTGATGAGGATAAGCAGTTTGAAGCTTCGCAGCAGAAGCTCAATAAAGCAAGAAAAGAAGGACAGGTCGTAAAGTCTAAAGACTTTTCGGTTGCTATCGGTCTGATAGTTATGTTCAGCGGTATATACGCCCTTGCACCTTTTATCTGGTCGCAGGTGTCGGGGCTTTTTACCCTCATTTATGAACAAATCCCGACTGCCCATCTTGAAAAGATAGGCTACGGTTATCTGCTTTTTATAACGGTTGTCCCTGCCGCACTTATTATTGTGCCCATACTTCTACTGGCATGGTTTGTGGGGGTTATGGGAGATTTAATTCAGGTAGGACCGCTTTTTACCATGGCGCCGCTTTCTCCGAAGTTTGACAAATTAAACCCGACGAAATATTTTAAAAATCTTATGAGTCCGAAAACTCTTTTTGAACTTGTTAAAAACATTGCAAAGGTAGTTATACTGGGTATCATAGGCTATATTGTCTATATGGATCACTTTGAGGCAATTATTATGCTTGCCGCAATTGATAATCAGTTCGCGGTTTTAATTCAGTTCGGCAAGCTGGTTGTCGATTTCGTTATAAAAGCGGGTATTATATTTTTAATCATCGCCGCAGCCGATTACGGGGTTACGAAGTGGAAGTTTTTACAGGACCAGAAAATGTCTTTTAAAGAGGTAAAGGACGAATATAAAAACACCGAAGGCGACCCGCATGTAAAAGCTGCACTCAGACAAAGACGTCACCAGCTTTTGCAAAAGAAAATGATGGATGCCGTGCCTGATTCGGATTTTGTTGTCACAAACCCGACACATATTGCCTGTGCCTTAAAATATGACCAAAAAACCATGCGCTCTCCAAAACTTGTTGCAAAGGGAAGTGAATTGTTTGCAAAAAAAATAAAAGAAATTGCACAGCACCATGGTGTGCCGGTCATTGAAAACCCGCCCGTGGCGCGTGCAATATTTCGTTTTGTTGAAATTGATCAGGAAATACCGCCGGATTTATATAAAGCTGTTGCCGAAATTCTTATATTTGTTTACAATCTTAAAAAGAAAAAAGCGCAAAATGCTGACATTGAGGTTAATACTCCTACAGATAAAGTGTAGAATTTGCATTTATGGCTAAAAGATAGTAAAATTTACTTGTAAAATTGTAGTTAGTAGAAGATGGCGTTAACATTGCAATCAAATCTTAATGACTATATAGATATCATTCAAAAAGTAGCACGGGTAGAATACAAGCGGATTCCATCGCACATGGTGGAGTGCGAGGAGCTTGTGTCCATAGGTATTATTGCAATACAAACTCTGATTAAAAACAAAACTCAGGAGCAGCTGCAAAGATACAATACTTCATATATTGCAACTGCCGTGCGCTGGGCTATCAGAAACGAGCTTAGGAACCGCTACAAATGGTATACCCTGAAACACAAGCGTGAGGATGTAGATGACGAGAGCGAAGGGAGTTCAAACGATAACTCAAGTCTTGATGTTTCACCTCACAAAGTTAGAGAGGCAATTTACGAAACTATTTTGTCAATAGATTCTATTGCCGCTTCATCTTCCGATAATGACTCTCCTTTTGATTTTATAAAAGATAACTCCGCAACTCCGGATGAAAGAGCGGAGATATCGGAGCTTGGCAAACTTATAAGAGAAGCTATCGCGACGCTTCCTCAAAAAGACAGAACAATTATGGAATACAGATTTTATCGTAATATGCAGGTTAAGCAGATTGCGGCGCAGGTCGGGCTGTCAAGCTCCAGAATTACCCGTATTGTACAGAGTTCTCTAAACAGCGTAAGAGAGTATTTGCAAAGGCGGGGTCTGACAAGTTATTAAAAAGTTAAAATTATTTGGGAAGAAAGGTTAAAAATGTTGTGTAAAGAGAATTTTAAGTTATCGCAAGAATATAGAGAAGCAGTAAGCGACGCATTAAAAGTGCTTGATAAAAAAAATCTCGCCCTGATACTTCACGGGGTAAGTTTTCCTTCAAGCGAAGGTGAAAACACGGGTTTTGGTACATATAACTCGGAAGGTGCAAAACGTGTTTTTGATTTTATGAGCGGAGTATTTAACGCCCTGCAGTTAGGTCCTGCGGGAAAAACAAAAATTTCAGACCCTTCCCCCTATTGCGGTACGGTTTTTTCAAAAAATCCTCTTTTTATTAACCTTAAAGCCCTGACTACAGGTGAATGGGAAAATTTATTAAGTGAAGAAACCCTGAATAATATAGTTAACAACAATCCTTCAAAAGGCACAAACAGGGCTTCATACGCTTATGCAATCGAGCGAAATGATGCCGCTATGGATGAAGTTTATAAAAATTTCACAAAAAAAGCGTCTTGGAATTTAAAGAAAAAATTTGATAAATTCAAAAAAGAAAATTCTTTCTGGCTTGATAACGATGCTCTTTATGAAGCATTTTGTATTGAAAATAATTCGGACTACTGGCCTCAGTGGCAAAACGAGTCGGACAAGACCGTTCTTGCTTTGCAGACTAAAGAAACAAAAAAACGCATTGATACAATTTCAAAAAAATACAAAGATACGATTGAAAAATATAAACTTGCCCAGTTTATCGTTGCGCTTCAAGGCGAGCAGACTCTTGAATACGCAAAAAGCAAGGGTATAAAACTGATTGCCGACAGGCAGGTTGCTTTCTCGGACAGGGATAACTGGGCATATCAGGCTTTATTTAAAGAAGGCTGGTCACTTGGCTGTCCTCCCGATTACTTCTCAAAAGACGGACAGGCATGGGGCTTTAGTGTTGTGGATCCCGAAAAGCTTTTTAACGCCAACGGTTCACTCGGTCCTGCGGGTCAGCTTTTGTATAAATTGTACTTAAAAATGTTTAAAGAAAACCCCGGCGGGGTAAGGATTGACCACACGGTAGGTCTTATTGACCCGTGGGTGTATAAAAAAGGTGCTCTGCCAAAAATTGAAGAAGGGGCGGGAAGGCTTTATTCTTCTCCGCAGCACGACGAGCTGAAAAAGTACTCTATTGCAACTCTTGATGATATTGATGAGGAGTTTGAGCCTGATGAAGAAAAATGGATTAAACAGTTAAGCGACGAGCAAATTAAACGCTACGGCGCAATGATTGAAAAAATTGTAATAGCTGCGGCAAACGAGTGCGGATTAAATAAAGATGCCATTGTTGCGGAGGATTTGGGTACACTTACCTACCCCGTTGAGCAGGTTATGGAAAAATACGGTTTGCAGGGCATGAAGCTTGTGCAGTTTGTAGTTGCCGAGGAAGAAGATCATCCTTACCGCTGCAAAAATATTGTTCCAAATTCCTGGGCTATGGTGGGAACGCATGACAATGAACCTATCAGAATGTGGGCTTCAAAAATGGTTAACACCGATAAAATGCACCCGCATGTGCGCAACTTAATGGAAGATTTATACAGCGAGTTTGACGGGCAGGATATGATAAGACATAAACTATATACGGATGAAAAATTCCTTGCTTTTTCAAAGCTCGTTGAAATTTTTGCTTCAAAAGCGCAAAATCTTCAAATATTCTTTACGGATTTCTTCGGAATTAATGAAGTGTACAATGTTCCGGGTACCTCGGGCGATCCCAACTGGACACTGAGATTGCCTGATAATTTTGAAGAATTTTATTTTGAAAAAGTAAAATCGGGCGATGCGCTAAATCTTCCGCTTGCACTTGTGTATGCGATAAAAGCGCGCGGCAGAGATTTTGCCGCACAAAACGCAGGTTTGATTGAAAGATTGGAAAAATTAATTTAGAAGATGAATTTTAAACAAGCTGCAAAGAATATAGTATTTATAGTGTTTTTAATATTTTTAAACGTTATGCCCTCAAGTGCATTTTCGTTTAAAAATATGACACTTAACGTTATTCAAATAAGTGATACCCACATTACAGACAGAGAGGACACATCTTATAAAATGTTGTCCTCCTCAAAAGAGCTGTTAAAAGATGCAATTTTATCGATAAATAAAATTATGGGGGTAGACTTTGTCATGTTCACGGGAGATATGGTCGATTCACCCACGCTTGACAATTACAAAAGCTTTTTTACAATATTATCCGAACTTAATTACCCCTCGCTTGTTACTTTCGGCAACCACGACAGTGCAATGTGCCTTGCGGACAGTGACGAGTGTACGCAAGGTATGAAAATAGATGAGGTTTTGGACTTTGTCAAAAAGTGTAACAGAAATTACATGTTTGATAACACATACTATGCCTTTAGCCCCAAGACCGACTACAGAATTGTTGTGCTTGACCCTGTTATAAGAAATGAAGTAACGGCAAACGGATATATGAGCGATGAGCAGCTTCAGTTTCTGGATAATGAACTCAATCAAAATCAGGATAAAGTCGTCGTTATTTTCCAGCACCATCCGCCGCTTGAACCTTTTAAGAGCGACGATCACAGCATTGTAAATGCACAGGCATATCTTGATATATTAAAAAAATACAAAAATCCTATAGTGGTAATTTCAGGTCACTACCATGCAACAAAAATTGTCAGGGAAAAAAATGTAATTTTTATAAATACTCCGTCTTTGGTGAGTTACCCTAACGCATTCAGACAGATTAAAATTACAAACTACAGGGACAGGACGGATTTTAAAGTTATTTTTCATCAATCAAGCCTGCTTGATGTAATTGAGCGTGCAAAGGCAAGCACAATTGCGGCGGCAACTTTTTACGGAACAAGAAAAGACAGAGAGCTGACTTATACCATGAGAAAGCCCTATGTTAAGCCTCCCAAAAAGGAAAAAGTTAAAAAGAAAAAAGATATTGAGGAAGATATTACGGAATCGAATCTTGAAGATGAAAATTTAGAGGAAGCAAAACCAAAGAAGAAAAAACGCTGGTGGCAAAGATCTAAAAAAGAAGAAAGCGAAGAAATAATCGAGCAGTCAAAAGACGATACCTATATGCCCGATGATATTCCCGTGCGGGACTACAGCGGACAGACAGACAGTGCGCAAGTGCAGCAGGAAATTGACAACAGTGCAAATGACATTGCAAATGAAATATTAAAAGAACATATCGACGAATTTAACGAGGATATGCTGTAGTGGAACAAAGTTTTAAGATAAAATTCAGAGGTGTAAGAGGTTCTTATCCTACGGCAAAGGCTAATTTTCTGCACTTTGGCGGAAATACCTCATGTGTTGAGGTAAATTTAGGCGATAATCTGCTTGTGCTTGATGCGGGCACGGGGATTGTTGATTTGGGCGGGGAGCTTGTAAGGGAACATATATTAAGCTCTCAAAATCCGTCCGAGAGAAAAACAATAGAGGCTACAATACTTTTAAGCCACGTGCATCAGGATCATATACAGGGGTTGCAGTTTTTTAAGCCGGTTTTTGTCCGCGGCTCAAAAATTAACGTTTTCGGACTGAATGTAAGCAATGAGGATTTAAAAGACACTCTGCAGGATGTTTTGTTTGACAGAGTTTTTCCTCTCGGGATTGATGACGTTAAGTGTACTTTTAATATACAAAATTTGAACGATTCCAAAGTTGTTGTTATAAATAAAGCAAGACAGGCGCAAATCTTTGATGTTAGTGAGTTTTGCCCGAATGATTTTGACTGCGGCGATGTGGTTGTTACCTTCTATAAAACTCAGGCTCACCCCAAAAACGGTTGCCTTTGCATGAAAATTTCTTATAATAATAAAGTGTTGGTGTATGCAACGGATAAAGAGAGCTACATAGGTTCAGACAAACGCTTTATCGAGTTTGCGCACGGGTGCGACGTATTAATTCACGATGCCCAATATACCCATCAGGACTACGTTTCGCCGGTTGCGCCAAAACAGGGTTACGGGCACTCTACCTACCAAATGGCACTTGAGAGTGCAAAACTTGCAAAGGCAAAAAAGCTGTTCTTTTTCCACTATGACCCGAATTACGATGATGCAACACTTGAAATGTTAGAAAAAGAATTTTCAAATCCAACGAACGGAATAGAATTTGCAAAAGAAGGCATGGAAATTACATTATAAAATTTTTATCGCACTGAGTGTTTTTTTGTTTTCTTTCAATTTTGCAAAAGGAGAAATCTCTCCTATTGATGCAACAAGAAATGCAAAGCAGCACAACAATCAGGGTGTAATTTTTATGCGCGAGGGTGATTTAAGCGCCGCGATGAAAGAGTTCAAAATAGCAATCGCACTAAATCCCAATGTTCAGGCAACAAGCGTTTATTACAATAATCTCGGGCAGGTTTATATGAGGATGTACGCCCTCAATAACAACAGGCTTTTTCCCTTCTGGGCACAAAAGTGTTTTGAGCAGGCGCTTTTGGGTGATTGCATGAATTTTGTTTATTACAACAATCTCGTAGATACTTACGAGGTGCTCGGAGTTTTAAATTCAAAAATTACTTACCACCTTTCGCAAAAAGAAGAAAACCCCTACAGTGCAATAATTCTGGGATTAATTTATTTAAAACAGAATAAAATCGGGGCTGCAATTACAATCCTTGATGATTTTTGTGCGCAAAACCCCGATTTGATTATTACTTCCGATATTAAACGCCTTTTAGCCAAATACGAGTTTATTTGAATATGGTCTGATCTCTGTTTGGTCCCACGCTTATGATTTTTACGGGAATTTCCAAAAGTTCTTCCAGCTTGTTTATGTAAATTTTTGCGGCTTCGGGCAAATCTTCAAACTTCCTTATGTTTGAGATGTTGCATTTCCAGCCCCTAAATCTTTCATAAACGGGTTCGTAATTATAGTGTGTAGCTACTTTTGTCGGATACTGCTTAATAATTTCGCAGGTTTTTTTGTTTTTGTAGCCTGTACAGATTTTAATTTCATCAAATTTATCAAAGACATCAAGTTTTGTTATCGCAGCACAGCTTAAACCTCCGACAAGCACGCTGTATTTTGCAAACACCGCGTCAAACCAGCCGCAGCGCCTTGCTCTGCCTGTTGTCGTGCCAAACTCTGCCCCTGTCTGCTGAATTGTTTTGCCCGTTTCATCCGTAAGCTCGGTTACAAAAGGCCCCTCGCCCACGCGCGTGGTGTAGGCTTTAAATACCCCTATTACCTCCTCGATTGCCAGAGGCCCCATCGAGCCGCCGATTGCAGCACCGCCTGCTATGGGGTTTGAACTTGTAACAAAAGGGTATGTGCCGTAATCTATATCCAGCATGACACCCTGCGCCCCTTCAAAAAGCACGGTTTTATTTTTTCTGGCATCAGCTATTACTTCCTGCCAGTTGAAACAAACATAAGGGGTAAAAATTTCTTTATACTCTTTGCAGATTTTTAAAATTTCTTCTTTTGTATACGTTTTAAGCCCGTAAACCTTCTCCAGTTCCTTGTTTTTCATGGGAAGGATTACATCAAGCTTATCCGAGAGAAGATTTTCGTCAAATAAATCTTCTACTCTTATTCCGCAGCGTGCGTATTTGTCGGTGTATGTCGGTCCGATACCTTTTTTTGTGGTGCCGATTTTATTTTCGCCCAAATCATTCTCGCACCAGCCGTCAATTGCTCTGTGATAAGGCATTGTAACATGTGCCAGCGGGCTTATTTTCAGTGCTTTTCTTATTTGATCGAAACTCACATCCTGTGATATCAGCTCGTCAACTTCTTTTTTGAAATCTTCCGGACAGATAACCACGCCTGCACCCATAAAACAGGTTTTGCCGGGGTATAAAATACCCGAGGGGATTAAGTGGAATTTATACTTTTTGTCATCAACAACAACGGTATGACCGGCGTTTGACCCGCCCTGATAGCGGATAATAAAATCGGCTTCGTGTGCAAGAAGGTCGGTAATTTTTGCCTTTCCTTCATCGCCGAATTGTGCTCCAACAATTACAGTGTTTTTCATACTTACTCCAAAAACTATAATCTCACTTGCTATTTTAATATAAAATTGTTTATATTAAAATATAAATATGCTTAAATTTCATAATTCATTATCAAACAAATTAGAAGAATTTATTCCTGTTGAGGATAAAAAAGTAAAGATGTACGTCTGCGGTCCTACTGTATACGATAAGGCGCATCTGGGACATGCAAGGTGTTATATAACCTGGGATGTATTATATCGTTATCTTAAGTTCTTAGGTTATAATACCACATACTGCAGAAACGTAACCGATGTCGATGATAAAATTCTCAAAAAAGCCGACATGCAGGGAGTTTCGCCTGAAGACATTACAAAAGAATTTTATGCATCTTTTGAGAATTCCATGAAGGGCTTAAATTGTCTTAAACCTGATGTAGAGCCGCGTGCTACAAAGACAATAGGCGAGATGATTGCTATGGTTAAAAAACTCATAGATAACGGTTTTGCCTACCCTGTTGATGGTGATGTATACTTTGAAGTTGAAAAATATAAAAAATACGGGCAACTTTCAAAACAACCTATTGATGATTTGATGGCAGGTGCAAGAGTTGACACTGACGAGAAGAAAAAATCGCCGCTTGATTTTGCCCTGTGGAAAAAAGACGAAAAGCATGGCTATAAAAGCCCTTGGGGCTTGGGTCGTCCGGGGTGGCACATTGAATGCTCGGCTATGAGTAAAAAATTCTTGGGTGACAGTATAGATATCCATGCAGGTGGAGCTGACTTAACTTTTCCGCACCATGAAAACGAACTTGCCCAGAGCGAGTGTGCTAACGGATGTAAATTTGTAAATTATTGGCTGCATAACGGATTTGTGACAATAAATAAAGAAAAAATGTCAAAGTCTTTGAACAACTTTTTAACAATTGATGATTTATTGAAAAAATATGACTCAAATGCTATAAGGTTTTTTATTTTGACAAATCACTACAGAATGCCTGTAGAATTTAACGACGAGGCGCTTAATTCTGCTGCTGCAGGTGCAAAAAGACTGATAGGCGCTGCTTGTGGTTACAATAAAACAGATGAAGTCGACGAGGAGTCAGTTAATGCCTTTAAGCTTGCAATGGATGATGATTTAAACACGTCAAAGGCTCTTGCCGTATTGTTTGCTGTGGCGGATAAGGTTAAAAAAGCCTCGGATGAAAAAGAAGCAAGGCTCTATGCAAGTACACTCATTACTCTTGGCGAAGTTTTGGGATTTGATTTTTCACTTGCAAAGAAAGAAGTGTGCGAAAGTGAACTTAGAGAAATGATTTTACCGTTGTACAAAACTTTTGAAATTGATGAAAATATTTGCGCCAATGAGGCAATAGAGAAAATTATTTCAATAAGAAAAGCTGCAAGAGATAATAAAGACTGGGCAAAATCAGATTTAATCCGCGATGAGTTTGACAAGTGCGGCATATTGCTCAAAGATTCAAAAGAGGGTACAACTTGGCAGGTGAAATAGAAACAGCGCTTTATACCGTTGCTACACCCATTGGTAACCTTGGCGATATTACCTTTCGTGCGCTCGATGTTCTAAAAAATGTGGATGTCATTGCGTGCGAGGACACAAGAATTACATCAAGACTTTGCGAAAAATACGACATTAAGACTCGGCTTATAAGTTATCATAAGTTTAGTGAAAATAAGCGTACTGAGCTCTTTTTGGGATATTTAAAAGAGGGCAAAAGTGTTGCACTTGTGTCTGATGCCGGAACTCCCCTTGTTTCAGACCCGGGCGAAATACTTGTAAAAAGTGTTGTTGAGGCAGGCTTTAGGGTTATTCCAATATGCGGCGCAAGTGCGGTTATTGCCCTTTTACAGTCTGTACAAAGGATGGGTGAAAACTTTAAGTTTGTCGGTTTTTTACCCAGAGTTAAGGGACAGATTGAAGAAATTTTTTTAAAAAATAAAGCAGAAAATCTTGTTTTTTATCAAAGTCCAAACAGGATGGAAGAAACACTAAAAATTCTTGCAAAACTTCGTCCGCAGGCTGTTTTGAGCTATGGGCGCGAATTGACAAAAAAATTTGAAGAAATAAAAACTGCTCCTGTTAAAGAGGTTTTGGAAAATCTCACGCAAAAGGGTGAATTTGTGTGCATGGTACATTTTGAGCAAAATTTTGACATTGAAAGTCAAATAATTGAAAAAGCCTCAACTCTAAAGAGTTTAAGGCTTTGCGATAAAGATATAATCAATGTATTATGTGCTTTTTTTGATTTTCCAAAGAATAAAGTCAAAGAAATTCTTTACAAGTTATAGACTTGATTTTATTGAATTTTCAATATCTGCAAGAATTTCATCAACCTTGGTAGCGTCTTTTCCTGCCCCTTGAGCCATTTGAGGTCTGCCGCCTCCGCCTCCGCCCATTTTCTTGGTTATTTCTCCAACTATTTTACCGGCTTGAATTCCTTTTTTAACAAAAGAATCGCTGACTTTTGCAATTACAAAAGCGCTTCCGTCCTCTTTCATCGAGCACAGAACTATAATGCTCTCGCCGAGCTTTTTAGCGAATAATTCAATGCCTGTTTTAATTGCATTGGGTGCAAAGTCTTCGATTTTTGATATGAAAAGCTTTCCGCCTTCAATGTCTTGGGCTTTTGAAATAAATGAGGCAAAGCTTGATTGCGCTATTTTTGATTCCAGTTCGCCTACTTTTGCGCTTAATTCGCGGTTTTGGGCTTCAATTTTTTCAATTTTATCCTCAATTTGGGTGTAGGGAATTTTGTTTTTGTGCGCAATTTCATCGATAATACTTGCTTTTTCACTTAAATAGTCAAAAGCAGAATTTGAACACAAAATCTCAATACGCCTTACGCCTGCTGCAATAGCGCTTTCCGATACTATTTTTGCAAGTCGTAAATCTTTTGTGTTTTTAACGTGACAGCCTCCGCAGAGTTCTTTTGAGATGCATTTTTCTTCTCCGAAGCTTACTACGCGCACCATATCACCGTATTTTTCACCAAAAAGAGCCATAGCGCCTGTCAGCCTTGCTTCTTCAATCGGCATAACTTCCGTTTTGCGCTCAATTCCTTGGTTTATCCAGTCATTTATTGTATTTTCAACATTTTTAATTTCATCTTTGCTCATGGCGCGTGAAAGTGAAAAGTCGTATCTGGTGCGGTTTTCTTCCACTTGTGAACCTGCCTGATGAACTTCATCTCCAAGCTCTTTTATAAGTGCAGCCTGCAGCAAGTGTGCTAAAGAGTGATGTTTTTCAATTTCTCGCCTTCTTTTAAAGTCAATAAGTGCCAAAACTTGGTCGCCTTTTTTGATTTGCGCATCTTTTTTGACTCTGTGCACAAAAACGTCTTGCACTTTAAATGTTTCAATTACCTCAATTTTTGTGTCACAGTCGGATTTCATAATAACGCCAACATCGCCTACTTGGCCGCCGCTTTGTGCATAAAATACGGTTTTATCCAGAATTATATCCAGCGTATCATCATTTTCTATGACATTTATAACCGTTGCCCTGCAAGAGTTTTGCTCGTATCCCAAAAACTCTGTTGCGGGATTATTAACATATACAAGGTCGTCTACAAGACTGATTTTTTGAACCGACGCTCTTGCGCGGTCTTTTTGTTCTTGCATGTTTTTTTGAAAATCTTCTTCGTTAACTTTTAGCGAATTTTCATCCGCAATTTCTTTTGTTAACTCAAGCGGGAAACCGTATGTGTCATAAAGTTTGAAAGCTTCTTCGCCGGAGATTTCATTTTTATTTTCCGATTTAATATTTTTGATTAATTCTTCTATGTGCGTCCAGCCGCGCTTTAGTGTCAGATTAAACCTTTCTTCCTCTTTTTTAATTGTGTCTTGAATTTTTGCTCTGTTTTCCTCCAGCTCGGGATATGCACCTTTGTATATATCAATTACTTTATCAATAACAGGTTGCATAAAAGGTAATTCAAGACCCAAAATGTAGCCATGGCGCAATGCTCGACGAAGTATCATCCTCAAAACATAGCCTCTGCCTTCATTCGAAGGTAAAATACCGTCTGCTATCATAAAACTTACACAGCGGGCATGGTCTGTTATTATTCTGAGTGAAATGTCCGTTTTGTCGTTTTCTTTGTATTTTTTGCCTGTAATTTCACAAACTTTATCTAAAATTTGTTTTAGCAAATCGGTTTCAAAAGTGGAGTCTACACCCTGACATACCATAGCAATACGTTCAAGGCCCATACCTGTATCAACATTTTTCTTTTCAAGGGGTGTAAGGTTGCCTTCTTCATCTTGGAAAAGCTCGGTAAAGACAAGGTTCCAAATTTCAACCCATCTGTTGCATTCACAAGTTGCGATTGAACAATCATCGGAACATTTTAAATGTTCGCCCAAGTCGTAGTGTATTTCGCTGCAAGGACCACATGAACCCGAGATGCCGACAGGGCCCCAGAAGTTGTCCTTTTTGCCTTTTTTAATAATTCTTTCCTTGGGTACACCTGCTTTTTGCCAAATTTCGCCTGCTTCGTCGTCATCTTCATAGATGGTAATCCAAAGGCGATTTTTATCTAATTTTAAATAGTTTGTTACAAAATCCCAAGACCAAGGTATTACTTCCTCTTTGAAATAATCTCCAAAGCTGAAATTGCCGAGCATTTCAAAAAATGTATGGTGCCTTGGCGTTCTTCCGACGTTTTCAATGTCTGAATCTTTGCCGCCGGCTCTTGCGCATTTTTGGCAGGAAGTTGCTCTCGGCGGGTCGTAGGGAAATTTTTCCAACCCTAAAAAGTATGGAATAAATTGAACCATACCTGCCGTTGTAAGCAGTATTGTAGGGTTATCGGGTATGAGCGACGAGCTTTTTACCCTTTTTGAGTTGTGCTTTTTTTCAAAAAAGCTTAAAAATTCTTCTCTAATTTCATCAGCAGTTTTCATAATACGCATAATTTATCACAAACAAAAAAAATAAAAAAGTAAATTACTCCGATGATTTATACTCTAAAAACGTTGTCAGCAAGATAAATAGCTTGTATAATTATTTTATGGAGGATACAGAGGTACAAAAATTTGACGTCATCGTCGTAGGAGCGGGACCTTCGGGTGTCAGTGCCGCGCTTGCGGCAAAACGCGGGGGTGCAAAGACTCTGCTCATTGAGCGCTCAAGTTATGCGGGCGCAAAAAATATGATTGGCGGAGCGGTGTTTTTGACTGCTCTAAAAGAAATTTTCCCCGACTCCTGGGAGCAGGCGCCTTTTGAAAGGTATATAAACAAACACACATGGTCGCTTTTAACGGATAATTCAAGTGTTGATATCTCCTGTGACTTCCCGGGGGCGAAGAAAAGCGCGAGTATTTACCGCTCTAAGTTTGACCTGTGGCTTGTGGAAAAAGCAAAAGAGGAGGGTGTTTACTTTGCCCCGTCAACTCTTGTTTTAAACCTGCTTGTAAAAGAGGGTTTTATCTGCGGTGTGCAAACGGAACTTGAAGAAATTCACAGTGATGTCGTAATACTCGCAGACGGTGTAAACTCGCTCCTTGCAAGGCAAATAGGTCTTAGAAAAGAATATAAGCCGAAAGACACGGTATTAAGTGTAAAAGAAACAATTAAACTCTCAAGAGAAACAATTGAGGAGCGTTTTTGCTTGAAAGGAAGTTCTAAAGGCGGCGCGGCGCGAAATTTTATAGGCGGATTGGGTCTTAAAGATGCTCCTTTCGGTCTTGGTTTTATGTATACTTACGATGATTGCCTGTCTTTGGGGCTGGGGCTTAGCATTGAAGATTTAATAAAATATAAACTAAACCCTTCCGACTTGCTCGAAAAACTGAAAGAGCACCCTGTTGTAAGCCCGCTTATTCAGGGCGGCGAGCTAGTAGAGTATAGCGCGCATTTAATTCCCGAGGGCGGATACAAAAAACTTCCCAAACTTTATAAAAACGGTGTTCTGGTTGCGGGCGATGCTGCCGGTTTTGTAAACGGCATTCACTTTGAAGGCACAAACTATGCCCTTATAAGCGGAAAATACGCCGGCGAAACCGCGGCTTATGCAATCAAGATAAAAGATTATTCCAAAAAAACGCTTAAACTTTACAAAAAAAAGCTTGAAAATTCTTTTATATTAAAAGATTTAAAATCTTATAAAAACGTTATGGAAAATCTTTATTCAAGAACAAATTCACTTATGAATTACTACCCCGCGTTTGCAAGTGATTTCTTTAAGATTTTTTGCGGCGCAAACTGTGTAGCGAAACGAGATGAATTTAGAGGACTTTTTGTCCGTTTCATTAAGCAAAGAAGCCTAAGGGAGCTGTTTTACGACATAAAGACGTTTCTTGGCTGTGTTTTTGGAGTTTTAAAATGAGCGAAGAAAATATTAAGAAAAAAACAATTGAGGACAAATTGACAACAATCAAGTATAATTGTAGCAGCAAGCCGCATCTTGCAGCGGACGAGCAAAAATGCCGCAACTGCGAAAACCGTTGTTGTACGTATATTTGCCCCGCAGGGGTCTACAGTTATGACGAAAATCAAAACATTATAAATGTAGAGTACGAAAACTGTCTCGAGTGCGGAGCATGCCGCATAGCATGCCCGTATAATGCAATCGGGTGGGAATACCCAAGAGCGGGTCATGGCGTGATTTATAAACAAAGTTAGTATAGAAGGAGAGATAATGAACGAACATTTTCAACGCTGGTATGATAAGGATCCTGTCCTTTCTATGTCCATGCGTACACTTTCGACATCGGATGAACCGAGTCAGATTGCGGTTGCGCTTAATTTGATAAAAGTAATTATTGAGCATAACATAAATGACCACAGATATGAAAATGTGGAAGATATAATGAATGCGGTAGAGGACGGCAGAATTCAAAGAGGGCAAAGGCGCTGGTACGATATTGAATCTACGGTAAGAACAGCTATTCAAATGCTTGAAAAGTGCTCGCCAGAAACAAAACAAAAAGTGGCGCTCGATATGGCACAGCTTGTAATAGAAAAAATCATTCAGGATGTGGATGATGAGGAACTTGAAAACGAACTGAAGGAAAGTGTTGTAGTCAGAAAACCCGTTATCACGACAGACGAGGACGGCTCTACAATACTTGATTTGGATGCTGAAGAATCAGACTAGAAATGAATGAAATTCAAAGGTTTGAAAGTTTAAAAAAAACCATTGATAACAATCCGGCTAATTTTCAGGCAAGGCGCGAACTTGCCGTTTTGTGTTTGGATTTGGGCTTTGATCAGGCTGCAATGAAGCATTTGAGCTATCTTATAGGCGTTTTTCCAAATGATGCAAATTTATACTTTAACGCGGGGATTTGCTGGGAAAAACTTAAACACCCCAAATACGCTTTGAATGCATATAAAAAAGCTGTTGAACTGAAGGGTGATGACCCTGATTTTCTCTATAATCTTGCTCTTGCATACGAGGCAAACGGCATGGAAGATGAAGCCATGCTTAATTTTAAAAAAGTAATCTGTATAAACAACGACGATTCAAACGCTTTTTTCTCAATAGGAGTGCTCTACGCCAAAAAAGGCGAACCCGAAAATGCTATAAAGTGTTTTAAAAAAGCTATAGAAAACAACTACGGCGACTATTTTGCACACTTTCACCTTGCCCAGCAGTACAAAAAAACGGGAAATATTCAAAAAGCATTTGAGGAATATTCAAAAGTAATAGAACTATCGCCCGATTATTCATGGGCTTATTACAACATTGCGCAAATCTACTGGGAGCAAAACGACATAAAAAACGCAATTTTAATGTTGAGAAAAACCATAGAAAAAAATAAAAAAGATATAGATGCCTGCAAACTGCTTGCAAAAATATACATAAAAAGCGGGGACGATAAACAGGCGCTCAGGTTTATTGCCGCAGTATTAAAGCAGTTCGGGGCACAGGGGGATTTTTATTATCTTGCGGCAAAGGTCTATGAAAAGGCGGGAAATTACGAGCTGTATGAAAAAAACCTCGACATTGCAATTAATTCTCCGGCGACTCTTAATTATAATATAAAGGCTCTTGAAAAAGAGCTTGCACTCTACAGGAAAAACAAAAAGAATGCAGCAAAGGTTAATTAATCAAAATAAAGATATGTACTACGCCGCATCTGCGGCGCTTTGCGGTGTTTCGCTCTATTTTAAATCAAGACTTTTCGAGTTTTTTAACTATGATATTCAGTCATTTTTTGAGTGCAAAAAGTCCGATTTGGAAGAATTTTCCCTTAATAATCCGGATGTGAACATTCCAAAGGGTTTTTTGTCAAAATTAGAAAAGATAAATCCGGAGCTTGAATATAAAAACGCGCTTGAAAAAGGGTATAAAATTTTAGGGTATGAAGATGAAAACTATCCCGAACTTTTAAAACAAATTCCCGACTTTCCGCTTATGCTTTACTATAAAGGGAGCTTTGAGGGTATAAATTTAAAGCGCACTCTTGCAATAGTAGGCTCAAGAAAAGCAAGCGAAAATGCTAAAGAATCTCTGGCAAAAATAATTTCTCAAATGCAAAATACCGATGTGACAATTGTTTCCGGTCTTGCGTACGGGATTGATGCTGCAGCTCACACTTGCGCCATTAAAAACGGGCTTAAAACAATCGGTGTAATAGGCTCGGGGCTTGACTTTGAATACCCTTCGTCAAATAAAAATCTCTACCGGCAGATAGAAGAAGGCCCGGGAGTCGTAATAAGCGAGTTTGCGCCCTCAACTGCCCCCGTTGCGCGGAATTTCCCGCAGCGAAACAGAATAGTAACGGGGCTTTGCAGCGGCACACTCGTTGCCGAAGCGGCTCTTAAAAGCGGCGCGATGATTAGCGCGAATTTAACCCTTGAGCAAAACAGAGAGCTTATGTGCATGCCGGGGCTCATCTCAAATCCGAACTGCGAGGGTATTTATCATTTAATTAAAAACGGAGCCTCTATCGTTACCTGCGCAAATGATATTTTTGAGTGTCTTAACTGGGCTCTTGAACAAAATGATAAAAAAATTAAATTAGAAGGTGTTGAAAAAAATGTTTTTGATACAATACAAATTGAACCCTTAAGTTTTGACTCTCTGTGTTCAAAACTGAATATTCCCTCTAACGAGCTTATGGTGTGCTTGACAGGAATGGAATTAAAGGGTTTAATTAAACAAACCAACGCTAAATACTATGTATCAAACTAAAAGAGAGAATAATGCCAGCAAAAACAGCTAAAAAAACAAGCGGAAAATCACTGGTGATAGTGGAATCTCCCGCAAAATCAAAAACAATTAAAAAAATACTCGGTAACGACTTTATAATTGAAGCCTCAATGGGGCACATTCGTGATTTGCCTTCAAAGGGTCTGGGGTTTGATATCGATAACGATTTTAAGCCGACTTTTGAAATTATTCCCGAAAAGAAAAAAGTCGTGGATAATTTGAATAAAATAGCAAAAACCGTCGACAGAGTTTATCTTGCATCCGACCCTGACCGTGAAGGAGAGGCAATAGCCTGGCATGTAAGCCAAGTGTTAAAAGTGCCCGAGGATAAAGTTTTCAGAATTGTATTTAATGAAATCACGCCAAAGGCAATAAAAGAGGCTGTCGAGCACTACGGGCAGATTGACATGTTAAAAGTCAAAGCCCAGCAGACAAGGCAAATTCTGGATAAGCTTGTAGGTTTTAAAATCAGCCCCATTTTGTGGGAAAAATTAAGAAACTACAGACTCTCGGCAGGAAGGGTGCAGTCCGTTGCACTCAGGATGATATGCGAGCGCGAAGATGAAATCGAAGCTTTTGTGCCCGTTGAATACTGGAGTCTGGGCGCTGTTTTATCAAAAAATAACTTTGAATTTGAAGCCATGCTTGCAAGAAAAATAAACGAAAAAGACAAAGACGAAAAGCTTGAAATCAAAAACAAGGAAGAAATTGATAAAATATTAAAAGAGCTTGAAGGCGCAAAGTACAAAGTCGCAAAAATCACCCCGAGAGATTCTCAAAGGAAGCCGCAGGCGCCCTTTATTACATCAACCCTGCAAAGAGAGGCAAGTTCAAAACTCGGCTACGGTGTTTCAAAAACCATGCAGATTGCCCAGAAACTCTATGAGGGTATTGAACTTGGCGATGACGGCGCAGTCGGACTTATTACCTATATGAGAACCGATTCGACAAGAATTTCGGACGATGCTCAGGCGGCGGCAAAAGAATTTATTACTTATAATTTCGGCGATAAATACTACCCGAGCACGCCAAACGACTATGCTAAAACCAAAAAGAAAAACGTACAGGACGCACACGA
Source organism: uncultured bacterium (assembly GCA_949300515.1). Taxonomy (GTDB): domain Bacteria; phylum Cyanobacteriota; class Vampirovibrionia; order Gastranaerophilales; family Gastranaerophilaceae; genus Galligastranaerophilus. The sequence goes on along the minus strand of CASGEP010000012.1, from coordinate 10,438 downwards.
AGCCATTCGCCCCTCATATGTCGAAAAAACTCCGGAGAGCATAAAAAAATATTTAACCTCGGAACAGTATAAGCTATATAAGCTTATCTGGTCAAGGTTTATGGCTTCTCAAATGTCAAATGCGCAGGTTAAAAACCTCACCGTTGACATTGCCGCAAACGATTATATTTTTAAAATAGGCTCTTCAAAAGTTGTTTTTGACGGCTTTTTGAAAGTTTATCAGGATGATGAGGAAGAAGTCATTCAAAAATTCCCCGAACTTGAAGTCGGAGATGAACTTGAACTTGTTAAACTCAACCCCGAACAGCACTTTACGCAGCCTCCGCCGAGATATTCGGAAGCAAGCCTTGTAAAAGCGCTTGAGGAGTACGGTATCGGCAGACCTTCAACCTATGCGCCGATTATTACAAAAATTCAGCAGCGCGGCTATGTGGAAAAACTTGAAAAAGCCCTAAAGCCGACAATCTTAGGCAGAACGGTCTGCACACAGCTTGTAAAACATTTCAGCGATATTATGGATTACAAATTCACCGCGGGCATGGAGTTAAAACTCGATGAAATAGCGGAGGACAAGGCAGAATCCGTAAAAGTGCTGAAAGAATTCTGGCAGCCTTTTTCAAAAACCGTTAACGATGCAAAAGAAAATATGGAAAATGTTGTTATAGAATCAGAGCACAACTGTCCGAACTGCGGCAGGAAAATGGTCGTTAAGACAAGCAGGTTCGGAAAGCAGTTTTTGGCATGCTCAGGATATCCCGAGTGCAAAACGGCTCTGCCGCTGGATGGTCAGGCAAAAGAGCCGCCAAAAGACGAACCGACGGATTACAAGTGCGAGAAGTGCGGCTCGGATACGGTTATTAAAACGGGGCCTTACGGCAAATATTATCAGTGTTTAAACGAAAATTGCAAAGCAAGAAAAGGCATTGTAATTTCATCGGGCGTTAAATGTCCGGTTTGTGAAAAAGAAGGGCGCGACGGCGAATTAATACAGAGAAAATCACGCTACGGAAAACTTTTCTGGGGATGTTCAAAATACCCCGACTGTACTTTTGTTGTCTGGTCGGAGCCGACAGGCGAGAAATGCCCCGACTGCGGCAGTCTGCTTGTTAAAAAAATTCTTAAAAGAGGCAATAAAATTGCCTGCTCAAACAAAGAATGCAAATATTCCCGCGATATGAGAGAGGATGAGCAATGAAAGACAACTACAAGCTTGCAATAATAGGCTATCCGCTCTCACATTCTCTAAGCAAAGTCATACAGGAAGCGGCGCTTAAATCCTGCAACTTAAGCGGCAGTTACGATATTTTGCCGACGGAACCCGAAGAACTTATTACAAGGATTAAAAGGCTTAAAGTGGAGGGCTATGACGGTTTTAACGTCACTATTCCGCACAAAGTACCCATAACGCTTTTTTTGTCCAAGTTTGATACAAATGCAGACTTAATCGGCTCCGTAAATACCGTAAAAATTACGGAGGAGAAAAATTTGGAAGGCTCAAATACCGATATATACGGCTTTGTAAAGCCGATACCCGATGATGTGAAAGAAAATATCAGAGGCAAGCACGCGGTTGTTCTGGGTACAGGCGGCGCCGCACGGGCAATCTGCGCCGGACTTGTGAGCCTCGGGGTTTCAAATATTACTTTTTATTCAAGAAATGTTATTGATTCTCACGGGCATGTTGAACTTTTGCGCCAAAAATTTCCAAAAGTTAAAATAGAGCTTAAACCGTACTCCCTTATGGATAAACTAAAGGGGGTTAAAATACTTGTAAATACGACACCGGTCGGGATGAAAAATTTTCTTGAAGGTGCTTCCCCGATTGATTATGAAGTAGTAAAAGGGCTTGATGACGATGTTTTGGTTTATGATATTGTCTATAATCCCGTGAAAACAAGACTGATTAAACACGCAGAATTTTGCTCAAAGCGTTATATAGGCGGGCTTGATATGCTTGTGCATCAGGCGCAAAAAGCGTTTGAAATATGGACGGGACAGGTGCCCGACGTTGCGGCTATGAAAATAGCGGCACTTGAGAGTCTGGTATAGCAAAAAAGCACGAGTGCACGTATTAACCCAAAAAAAAGCCGCCTTTCGGGCGACCGAGAATAAAATTTGTGTATATGGAGGAAGGAGTGGAAAAAGAAGAACTAATCTACTATTATAATTCCATATATCGAGAATATATAACAGTTATATACTAATTTTTTAAATTTTTTTTATGGCATAATATGAGTATGAGTGACAAAATAGTTATAAAAGGTGCAAGAGAACATAATTTAAAAGACGTTTCGCTGGAGCTTCCCAAAAACGAGTTAATTGTTTTTACGGGTGTGTCAGGCTCGGGCAAAAGTTCGCTTGCTTTTGATACAATTTTTGCGGAAGGGCAAAGGCGCTATGTAGAGAGCCTTTCGACGTATGCGCGCCAGTTTTTGGGGCAGATGGATAAGCCCGATGTCGAACACATCGACGGGCTTTCGCCTGCTATATCAATAGATCAGAAGTCAACCACAAACAATCCGCGCTCAACTGTCGGTACAATTACCGAAATTTACGACTATTTAAGGCTTTTATATGCCCGTGTCGGCACTCCTCACTGCCCGCAGTGCGGCGAGTTAATTGTTCCGCAGACCATTGACGAAATTGTCGCAAAAATTATGGCATTGGGCGAGGGTACTAAAATTCAAATAATTGCCCCGATTATTCGCGGCAAAAAGGGTGAATATGTCCAAACTATCCAGGGGCTAAAGTCCGAAGGTTTTGTGCGCTTAAGAGTTGACGGCGAAATTTATAATCTTGATGAAGATGAAATTGAGCTTGATAAAACAAAAAAACACACAATTGACGTTGTTATAGACAGGATTGTAGTTAAAGAAAGCGCAAAATCAAGGATTTTTGACAGTGCGCAAATAGCTCTGCAGCGCTCTGACGGGCTTATGGTGCTTGATGTAGTAATTTTTTCCGAAAAGTTGGCTTGTCCAAAATGCAACTTGAGTTTTGAAGAGTTGACACCAAGAATGTTGAGTTTTAATAACCCTTACGGCGCTTGCAAGGTGTGCAACGGCCTTGGCGCGCACTTTGAAATTACTCCCGAGCTTGTGGTTCCCGACCCTTCAAAATCAATAAATCAGGGTGCAATTTACCCCTGGGCAAAGACGGGCAATCAATATTATTATGATGTCTTAAATTCTGTTTGCGAGCACTACGGCATTAATCCCGACGTGCCTTTTAAAAGCCTGACGCCGTCGCAAAAAGGCATAATTCTGTATGGAAATGACGATGAGCGCATTAAAATGCGCTATGCGGATTTTGGCACAAAAAATTACCGCACGCATTATGTTGCATATATCGGCGTAATTCCTTATCTTACGCGAAAATACGAATCTTCCGATTCGGATTTAATCCGCGGAGAAATTCAAAAGTATATGACCTCAATACCCTGTAAAGCCTGCAAGGGAGCGCGATTAAATCCTTTTGCGCTGGCTGTTACAATTATGGATAAAAATATTTATGAGTTTTGTCTTTTGTCCGTTACAAAGGCTTATGATTTCATTCAGGAAGTTTATCTGAATTTGGACGATTTTAAATTGACCATTGCAAAACAAATTCTCGATGAAATCCGCCTTCGTCTGAAATTCTTAATTGACGTCGGTTTAGGCTATTTAAACCTTGCAAGGAGCGCTGGCACTCTATCGGGCGGAGAGGCTCAGCGTATCAGACTTGCAACCCAGATAGGCTCGGGTTTGTCGGGTGTTTTATATGTTCTTGATGAGCCTTCAATAGGTCTGCACCAGCGCGATAATGACATGTTGATAAATACTCTTATTAAGCTTCGCAACCTCGGAAACACTTTAATTGTTGTAGAGCATGACGAAGATACAATAAAAGCCGCCGATTATATTGTGGATATAGGCCCCAAGGCAGGGGTTGAAGGTGGGAATGTCGTGGCTTTCGGCACGCAAAAAGATATTGAAAATTCAAAAGACTCAATTACGGGAAAATATTTAAGCGGTGAATTGAAAATCCCCGTTCCGAAAGAAAGGCGCCTTGGCAATGGAAATTTTCTCGAAGTTAAAAACGCACATTTAAACAATCTGAAAAATATTGACGTTAATATTCCGCTCGGTAAAATAGTTGCGGTTACGGGTGTTTCGGGCAGCGGGAAATCTACCCTTGTGCAGGATTTAATTAACGAATATGCCATGCACAAGCTTCGCTCCAACCGCCCAAAACCTCAAGGGGTGGATGAGATAAAAGGGTTTGAAAATATAGATAAGATTGTATGTGTGGATCAAAGCCCGATAGGCAGAACGCCAAGGTCAAATCCCGCTACTTATACCGAAGTTTTTACGCATATTCGCGACCTTTTTGCGCAGACAAACGAAGCAAAAGTAAGAGGGTATAAACAGGGAAGATTTTCTTTTAACGTAAAAGGCGGAAGGTGCGAAAAGTGCAAGGGCGACGGCGTTTTAAAAATTGAGATGAATTTTTTGTCCGATGTTTATGTTAAATGCGACGTCTGCAAGGGTAAAAGATATAATCAGGAAACCCTCGAGGTTAAATACAAGGGCAAAAGCATAGCGGACGTACTTGATATGACGGTGGGCGAGGCTCTTGAGTTTTTCAAAAACGTACCGAGAATTGCAACCAGACTGCAAACCCTCTATGATGTCGGGCTTGATTATATAAAACTGGGGCAAAGTGCAACAACTCTCTCCGGCGGAGAGGCGCAGAGGGTAAAACTTGCGCTTGAACTTAACAAACGCGCAACCGGAAAAACGCTTTATTTAATGGACGAGCCTTCGGTAGGGCTTCACTGGTGGGATATAGATAAGCTTGTTAAAATCCTTCATCAGCTTGCGGACAGCGGAAATACAGTCTTGATAATCGAGCACAATTTAGATATTATTAAATGCGCCGACTATATAATCGACCTTGGACCGGAAGGCGGCTGGCAAAGTGTGAAAAATCCTATACCGGCAAGTATTTAAAAAGACTTTTGAATTAAAAAACGCGCCACACAAGGCGCGTTTTAAATTTTTTTATGCCATCACATCAAGGGCTTGAATTCTTACTTTTACCCTGCCTTTTTGTGATTTGTCAATATTTACTACGGAGAGCTTTTTGCCTTTCATGGAAGTTGCATCAAAATAAATTGCAGCCTGTCTCTTTGCTTTTTTAGGCTGCAATAATATTTGCGTTAAATTATGCTTTTTCTCATCACTATGGCGCAGAATGTCGCTATCTTCCTGACTTACCTTTGCGCTGCGGGCACTCTCGCCTCTTAACATAAAAACATCGTTTTTCGATGTATCAAGCGCAATTTTACCGTTGCTTTCCTTTTGTGTTTTCTCTCGGAGTACGTCCTGCACAATTGCGCTCGACTCCCAAGAGCTTATCGGTCCCGTAGTTGAAATATTGACCGAATGGTTTTTACTTCTGAATGTGATTGGTGGTTTACTCGAGTTTAAACTAACCCGCATAAAGCTTTTTTCCAATTTTTTATCCTCTTATTTTAAGATTAGGTGTTCATTGTACCATAAAAAAATTTTTCAAGCATCATATTTTAAAATTATTAATAATTGTTAACATGTTTAGTTTTATGTCTGATACAATATGCCGAAATTTTGCCCAAAATAGCTTTATAAGAAAGGAGTTGTAACCATGTGCAAAACTTTTGACGGCATAAATAAACTTGCCAAAAAAATGGACTCGGACTCTATTGTTTTATGGGTAAATCATAAAAAAATTTCGGGCAGACTTTATACGTGTGATGATGGAAAATGTTTGGAGGATATAGTTACCCTGCAGGATGCAACGGTTGAAGACTGCACCCATGCGGACGGCTGCCAGTTCAGAGAGTACAGGTGGCTCAATATTCCCTCGTCCAAGATTACGGGTTTTACATTTAAGTGCTGCGTAAGGTAAGCCGGCGCCCCGCGCCGCACTTGCTGCGGCAAGGACAGTCCGGCACAACGGCGCGTAAAGTTCAGGATGGCAATACGTCAAGTTCAGGATGACGCTATATACCATGTTTGTACTTGCGCAATTGTTAAACTAAAATTTCGGTTCGCTTTGTCAAACAAGTTCAGGATGACAATACGTTTCATTTTGGATAACAAACGTCAAGTTTTAAAACCTTTCCTTTTATGTTAATATACTCCTATGAGTGAACTTTTAATGCCAGCGGGCAACATAGAAAAAATGAAATACGCATACGCATACGGCGCGGATGCTTGCTATTTGGGGCTTGTAGACTATTCGCTAAGGACAATGCGAAAAGGCGAGCTGATTACAAGGGAAAATTTAAAATACGCAATTGATACCGCAAGAAAATTGAATAAAAAGGCGTATTTAACTCTGAATATTTTTGCATACGACAATGACATTAAGAGTTTGGAAGAAAGTATTGAAATCATTAAAAATGCAAACCCGCATGCAATTATCCTGAGTGATTTCGGTGTGTACAGAATTGTAAAAAAATATCTGCCCGACACCGATATACACATTTCAACCCAGACAAATATTTTAAACACCCAAGCCGTAAAGTTCTGGCGAGATATGGGTGCGGCAAGAGTTATCCTTGCTCGCGAGCTTTCGCTTAAACAAATTGAAGCAATTAAAAAAGCTGTTCCCGACATTGAAATTGAAATCTTTATTCACGGTTCACAGTGCATGTCATACTCAGGGCGCTGCCTTTTGAGCGATTATATGACAAAAGGAGAGCGAAAAGCAAACCACGGCGGCTGTGCTCAGCCTTGCCGCTGGAGCTATAAACTTTTGGAAGAAACCCGCCCCGGGGAATATTACGAAATAGTGCAGGATGAGCGCGGCTCGCATATACTCTCGCCTAAGGATTTATGCCTTGTAAGATATATAAAAGAGCTGCAAAACATAGGCGTTGACTCCTTTAAAGTTGAAGGGAGGACAAAGAGCCTTTATTATGTAAGTGCGGTTACAAAGGCTTACCGCGCGCTGATGGACGGTAAAATCGACAGTGAAGAAGCTTTTTGCGAACTGAAAAAAGTTGGCAACCGCGGCTTTACGGAAGGCTTTTTTATGGGCGATAACAACTCCTCAAGCTACAGTTATGAGATTTCAAAAGGTCTTGCCGGGGCCGATTTTCTCTGCATTTTCCTTGATAAAAAAGACAATTTGTTTAAGGTTGTAATTAAAAATAAAATGCACATTGGCGATGAGTTTGAAATAATTACTCCCGATTTTAAAGCGTTTGCAAAAGTTGTATCTATAGTAAATAAAGACGGCGACAAAACGGACATTGCAAATACAAATGATGAGGTATGGATGGAATTAGATGCCAAAGACGACTGGCAAAGCCAGTGGCAGCGGGCACTTGGAAGGACGCTCGGTATAAAAAATGAAACTGAAACCTAATATAAATATAAAATCAATTTTTGATATAAATGTTTTTAATTTAAAAGCATGCGAGATAGAGGCTGTATTTTTTGACCTGGACTCTACCGTAATGCGCTCAAAAAGCGGAATTTTCGAGAAAGATATGCTTGATTTTTTAAACAGACTCGGCAAACATTTTAAAATCGCGGTTATCTCGAACAATAAAAATAAAGAATATATTAAAAAAGCGCAATCCCAGGTAAACTTTCCGGTAATCGGGAATGCAAAAAAGCCCGATGTAAAAGTACTTTTAAACGTTTGTAAGGATTTTGGGGTAAAGCCCGCAAACTGTGCTTTTGTAGGGGACAGACCGCTCACGGATATTCTCTGCGCAAAGCGTGCCGGCATGTTTTCGATTTTGGTCGACTCAATCAGTGCGGATGACGAGAAAAAAATCGTAAGACTGGTGAGGTTTTTAGAGCGCTTAAGCATAAAAAAATGAAAGGCTGTTTTGCCTTTCATTTTTGTTTAGTCAAGTATCTATCTTATTAAGCCAAAACCTAAAAGCAGTGTCGTTAGGATAAACACCCCGCCGACAATGTATGTAACTTTGTTTAAGCCTTTTTCCGCACTTTTTTGCGATGAGAAAAGCTGGCTTGCAGAGCCGATAGAGGCAATGCCGTCGCCTTTTGGCGAGTGCAGGAGCACAAGCGCAATAAGCAGAAGTGCTGAAATTATTTGAATTACATAGAAAAATGTTACCATTGTCAAATCCTTATTTTTATAATGAGAATTTATACCACAAACAAGTTTTTTTGTCTAATTAATTGATTGCCAGTAATCTTTTAATATCTTGCAATCGACCTCAATGTTAGGACTTTCGCAAATTATAACCCCTTTAACATTAAAGGTCTTAAAGGCTTTCAGTAAATCTTTGTAGTTAAAATCGCTCTCTTCAAAGATTAAATGATGTTTTTCACCTTTTTGAGAGTAGGCAATTCCCGCCATATGTGCATGGAAATTATTTAAAGCCCTATCCCCCAACCCTTTTGCGATTTTTTCAAAAATAGAACAAAATTCATCGTAAGTATTAAAAAGTCCGTTTGTGCGGGCATGGATGTGTGCAAAATCAACACACGGAAGCACTTGTTTAAAGTTTTTGCAAAGTTCGATGATTTCATCTATATCGCCCCACTGTGTGCCCTTTCCCGTTGTTTCCGGTCTTATCCAGATGTCGTTATTTTCCTTTTCAAGAATTTCAACTATTTCATTGTGTTTTTCAAGAATTGTTTTAAAAGTATTTTCTTTGCTCTCGCCCATATAAAAGCCGGCATGGTAGACTATTGAATAGGCGCCGAGCCTGTGTGCCATTGCCGCGGTGTCTGTAATCCTTTTAATGCTTGCCTCTCTCTTTTCCTCCTCTTTTGAATTTAAGTTAATGTAATAAGGGCCGTGAGAGGTTAAAATAAGCTCTTTTTTGTTTTCAAGCACTATGTTCTGTGTTTTTTCGCTCATTTTAACGCCGTGCACAAATTCTATTTCAAGCCCGTCAAGCTCCATTTCTCTAAGCTTTGAAAAAGCGTCGGAGTAGTCTTTTGCAACTGTCGGAATGCCGGCTGTCAAAAAATTCAGTTTATCCATTAATTAAAAAATTCTCCCGTATTTGGTCTAAAAACTTTTATAAAATTTGCAGCGTCAAAAATCCCCCAGCTCCCGCACTGTATGCATTTTGGGTAAATAAAGCCGTCTTTTGCCGAGATTTCAAGGTCATCGCCCGAAATTTTTGTTATAATACCCGGTTCCATATCGTGTTTTTGAATTTTATAGTCAACACATAAAATCCTTGCGCCGGAGCCTCTGAAATTCAAATAGGCGTTATAAAAAGGGTTTGCCGCCCTCACAAACCTTTCTATTGAAGCGGGGGAGTCATTTAAGTTTATTTTTAACTCGTTTTGAACTTTCGGGGCTTTGGGATAAGTGCCCTCGGGCTGGGCTTTAGAGTTTATTTTGCCCGTGTCTTGAAATATGCTTAAAACATTTACAAGTAAGTCCGCGATTATAAAATTTGACCTGTTAAAAAGCGTGCCGATGGTTTCTTTTTCGCTTACAAGAAAGCCTTTTTGGGCAATGATTTCGCCTGTGTCAAAGTGTTCGTCCGCAAAGTGCAGTGTTACTCCCGTCGTTTTTTCGCCGTTGTTAATTATGTGAAAATACGGGTTTGCGCCGCGATACATCGGCAAAAGCGAGGGGTGGCAGTTGATGTAGCCCATTTTTGTCGTGTTTAAAAAATCTCTGCTCAGTTTGTGGTTAAACGAGCAAATAACGCCTATATCCGCGTTTTTTGCGGCGATTTTTTCAATTAAATCCGCAGTGTTCGGGTTTTCGTCATACTCAAACACTTCAAGGGCAAGGCTTCTTGCAAATTTTATAAATCCGCTTGCCGTCGGATTGGAATTTGGCGGCGGAATAACCGCCGATATCTCAAAATTTTTTTGTACGAGATTATGCAGACAAATTGTTGCCATATCGGGCATACCGCAAAAAATTATTTTAATTTTTTCAGAACTGTTTTGCAACCATTACCCCCGCAAAAAGTGCTCCCACGGATAAAATCAGGCTTAATAATACATACAGAGCGGCTTTTATAAATTCGCCCGCATAAAACATATTCCAAACATCAAGTGAAAAGCTTGAAAATGTTGTTAAACCGCCGCAGAACCCGACCGTTAAAAACAGCTTAAGCTCGTCCGGCACACTGATTTTCTCCATAAAAAGCAAAAAAATAAAACCCATAATAAAACTTCCCGCAACATTTACCCCGAGAGTTCCCAAAGGGAAGGCGCCGCAAAACTTCGAGCAGGCAGCAGTCGCCAAATAGCGGCTTGCCGCGCCGAGTCCTCCTCCCAAAAATATTGCAGTGAGTTTTAACATGTAATTTATTTTACCACAACAAAAGAATTTTGAAGTATTGTAACAAATTTATAACATTAAAAATTTAGTGTTGACGAGAAATTTTGTTTGTAATAAGTTTATGAATACTGAAAGAAACTAGAAGAAGTAAGGCAAATATGACTACAACAGC
>CASGEP010000011.1 GCA_949300515.1 uncultured bacterium | reverse complement strand
GAAAGCAATTGAAACACCGCCCCTTTGTTCTACACCGAAGTTAGGGATGTAAAGAATTTCTTTACCTGCTTCATAGCCTGCTTCAACAAGGATTTTTGCAACACTTTGGACGCCTTGTCCGCCTTCACCTGCTAAAACTATTCTTGTTCTTGCCATATTATTACTCCAATCCTTCTCTTTGGACAAACTCTTTAACTTCAAAGAATTCTTCCATAGTTTTTAACCTGTCCCATGTTTGAACGTTGTTTGTTCTCCAGTTTAAGGGGCATACGGAGAGAACTTCAACAAATGAAAATCCGCCCATATCAACGTTTTTAAGAGCTTTTTTAAATGTTGTTTTTAATTTTCTTAAATTAGAAACAGAAGCTCTTGCAACGAAAGATTTGTTAGGATCAGCAATTGATGCAACCATTTCAGCACCTTTTGCGGGACGACCCGTAACGTCGCAGTCACGACCGTAGGGTGTGGTTTCCGTTTTTTGACCCGGCATTGTGGTAGGCGACATTTGACCGCCTGTCATACCGTAGTTAGTGTTATTTGCAACGATAATAAGCAGATTTTCACTTCTGACGGAAGCATTTACAAGGTGTTGAGAACCGATTGCAAGACCGCCGCCGTCACCCATATATGCAATACCGACTAAATCAGGATTTGCACGAGTTACACCGTAAATAACCGGAGTTGTACGTCCGTGGTGTGTTTGAACCGTATCAACGTTCATATAATTCCATGAAAGCAGAGAACAGCCGATGTCGCAGCCGAAAACCGCTTTATCATTCAACTCAAGTTCATCAATAGATTGAGCAAGAGTTTTTAAAATCATACCATGACCACAGCCGGGGCAAAATTTAGATGCGCCAACCTCAGCGTTTTGTGCTTTTGCGAGTCTTGGTCCTTTTTCTAGCATTTCAATCATTTATATTTCCTCTTATTTCTAATTATCTACACTGTAGCCGGTTCTTTAACCATTGATTCAACTTTTTGAACAATGTCATCGCCCGTAACGCCGACGCCCATTTTGTACAGAGTTGAATACGGTGTTGTTAAACCGTAGATTTTTTCAAGAACCATTTGCGCCAATTGACCGTTTGCAGATTCCGTAAAGAGAACCTGCTTAGCACGTTTTACAGCGGCTCTCAGCGGTTTTACGGCAAGAGGACGGAGGGTAATCGGTCTGAATAAGCCCGCTTTAATTCCTTTTGCTCTTAATTCATCGATAGCAGTCATGGCGGACCTTGCAACAATACCGTGTGCAATTACCAAAATCTCTGCATCATCAGCTTTATATTCAAGATATTCTTCAATTTCCGGAGAAATTCTGTCAAATTCTTCTTGATATTTATCAAGAACTTCCATGAGTTCTTCTTCAAGGTTGAAAGTATTTCTGACGTGGTTAACGGGTCTTGAACCGTTTGCACCGCCGAGTGTTGCAACAGTCGGAACCATCTTGATACCGCGCGAAGCAGGGTCATAAAGCGTAACGGGTTCTCTCATTTTACCCTGATAACCGTCAGCAAGCATAAATGTAGGGAATCTGTATTTCCATGCCGTATTAAATGCTTTAATCATATAATCGTACAAATCCTGGTGACCGGCCGTAGAATATACGATTCTGAAGCCTTCGCCGTTGCCGCCGAAGCAAGTCAGTCTTGTTTCCTGTTGAGCATAAATAACGGTTGCGGTAGACGGGCCGCCTCTTTGCATAACAGCGCAAACAAAAGGTATTCTCATCATCTCAGCCATGCTTTGTGCATCCTGCATAATTACATTACCGGGACCTGCTGTTGCCGTAAAAGCTCTCTTACCGGCTAAAATACCGCCTATTGTAGAGAAACCCGCCGAGATTTCATCTTCCGTTTGTAAAAAACCGGCTTCCATTTTAGGAAGCAATTTGCACCAAGTGTGCATAATTTCGTTCTGGGGAGTGATAGGGTAACCGTACATAAATTCGGCTTCCGCTGCGTTTGCCGCATAGGCAATAACTTCATTTCCCGTCAAGAACATTCTGGTGTCTTGTGTAATAAGTTTTTTTACCATTTTGAATCCTTACATTTTGTGAGTGAATACACTAATTTTCTACTACAAAATCAAGGATTGTTCAAGTAAAAAATTATTTATTCAGATAACCGCCAATCACTCCGTCTGCTTTTGTTTTTAATTTAAACAGATTATTAAAGTCCATATCGCTTGTCAAATGGGTTTTTGAGCGTCTTGATGCCGCAAACTCGGCAATTGTCAAAAATTCGGATTCTTGATTTGCTTTTAGCGGCGCAGCATCTTTCTCGCGCTCATGCTTATAGGCGGCAGTCGTATATTCTATAAATTCTTTTCTCAGTCTTGACCTTTTGGCGCCATCCGGCGATATTGCATCGTCTTCTTTAGGTACAAGCGGTTCTAATATCTTTACTATTTCATGGTATTTCGGAGCAACGCTCTTTCCGCGCAATATCTTGTAGGGTATGTCCTCCAGCTCTTTAAACAGGGCAACGTCTTTACCTAAAATCTGTATTTCACCGGTTATGCCGTCATTAAACTCGACAAGCATATGTATTGCAGTGTAGCCCGTTGCATTTTTAACAACTTTCTGCGGCACAAAAACCGAATAACGTTCCGTTGAAGCCTGTGCCAGCTTTTTCAGACCTGCACTGCCTACATACTGGTATTTTGTTTCGGGCGGAATGTGATTTTCAATCTCAACAATTTTTAATTTGCCGCTTTTTGCACACTCGGCAATAACATCCAAAACCTTATCAGCAGCACCCTTGGCACTTGTACCGAGTATTATTCTCGCCCCTACAAGGTCGTGCAGATTTTCTATAACACCGCCCTTTGTGGCAAGATGTTTCTGGCTTGCCTTTTCCCTGATGGAAACAGAACCCTTTGTACGAAATTCCATTCTGTAAATAGGGTGCTCAAGGTCGCATGGCTCATCGTTTCGGCGTTGCAGCCCGCCCAAATTTTTTCCGAGTAAAAATTTTAACTCCCGCGTGTCATTTTCCGCAAGAGAAGAAATATCCTGTGCTAAACCGTGTGTAATTGTCGGTTCTTTATCGCTGAGAGTTTTTGACTCCACACTTCTGTCTTTTACGTCCTGAGTCTGCTCGCTGCCGCTGACGTCTTTAGCATGCGAGGATTTTGCCCTTGAAGTAAATGAAACACAATCTCTCTCAAGCGTATTAAGCTTTGGTGCATCTGCTGCCCTGAAAGCTCGAGTGGCTTGTTTTATCGGGCTTTTTGAGGGTGTAATTACGTTAAAGAGTTTTTGTATTGTTAACATTATATTTTTATTCCTATCAGCAGACAAAACGTATAAAACATGTCAATAATTTTTTTTGCTAGCTTAAAACATTTTCAATAAAAGTAATGTCGTCATTTAAAATTGAAACGGCGCTTATTTTGTATGATGAATAGGACTTGGAGCAGTTAGCCATATAAAAATGCGCACTTGCTATTATTTTCTCCAGTTTTGATTTTGTTATCGCTTCATATGGCATGCCAAAAGTTTTTGTTGTTCTGTACTTTACCTCGACAAAATAAATCACATCTTTTTTTGAGGCAATTATATCAATTTCGCCGTAACGGGAATAGCGAAAGTTAGAGTCTAAAATTTTAAAACCTCTTTTTTCAAGAAAGGATTTTGCGATATTTTCTCCCAGTTTGCCTTTAAGTTTGTTTGACATAAAATAATTGTAATACAAAATAAAGTGGAGCACAAAGCCGATGGAATTATTAAAAAAGACAGCAGCAGAACAGAGAAAAGCGCTTTTGAGCAAAGAGATAAGCGCTGTTGAACTGGTGAGCGAAACATTTAAACAAATTGAAAATCTTGATGAAAAAATTGGTGCATACAATTCCCTTACCAGAGAACAAGCCATTGAAACGGCAAGAAAAGTGGATGAAAAAATCGCAAAAGGTGAACAATTGCCGCCTATGGCAGGTATCCCGCTTGCACTTAAAGATAATATGAACATGATTGGCTCAAAAACAACCGCAAGTTCTAAAATTCTTGAAAATTTTGTATCACCCTATGATGCCACTGTTACAAAAAAATTAAAAGAAAATCTTGTGCCAATAGTAGGTAAAGCAAATTTGGACGAGTTTGCAATGGGCTCAAGTAACGAAAATTCCGCATTCAAAATCGTAAGAAACCCTCATAACTTAAACAAAGTCCCCGGAGGCTCCTCCGGTGGTTCAGCAGCGTCAGTTGCAGCTTATGAGGCAACAGTTTCACTTGGTTCCGATACAGGCGGCAGCATAAGGCTACCTGCAAGTTTTTGCGGTATAAACGGCTTTAAACCCACATACGGCAGAGTTTCCCGTTACGGTTTGATTGCTTTTGCATCATCATTGGATCAAATCGGACCCTTTGGCAGAAGTGTCGAAGATATTGCAAATCTTTATATGGCAATAGCCGGATGGGATGAAAAAGACTCTACATCACTAAAATTAGAAGTTGACAATGTTACAAAAACCCTAAAAGACGGTGTTGGGGGACTTAAAATCGGTGTTATTAAAGAACTTCTGGGCGAAGGCGTAAATGATGATGTCAGAAAATCCATTGAAAACGCTATTGAAACATATGAAAAGCTTGGCGCAACAATAAAAGAAATTTCCCTGCCGCTTTTAAAGTATTCAATAGGTATCTACTACATAGTAGCAACAGCAGAAGCAAGTTCAAACTTAGCAAGATACGACGGCGTAAAATACGGATACAGAACGAAAGACGCACAAAATCTTCTTGAAATGTACACAAAAACACGTGCAGAAGGTTTCGGAGATGAAGTAAAAAGGCGCATAATGCTTGGCACATATGCTCTTTCAAGTGGTTATTATGACGCTTATTACAAAAAAGCTCAACAGTTAAGAAGACTTGTCAAAAATGATTTTGACAAAGCCTTTGATGATGTTGATATTTTAATTTCCCCGACTTGTCCCACAACTGCTTTTGATATAGGCTCAAGAAACGAAGACCCGCTTGCAATGTATTTGACAGATATTGCAACAATCAGCGCAAACTTAATTGGCGCACCTGCACTTAGTACTCCTTGCGGTTTTGACAGTGAAAAAATGCCTATAGGCTTACAAATAATCGGTAAAAATCTTGATGAAGCAACAATATTAAAAGCTGCGTACAGTTTGGAACAAGAGCTAAACTAGATTAAAACATTATTAAAAATGCCCTGCTTAACAAAAAAGCGGGGCATTTTTGTGTATTTTATTACGTTTTGTAACAAAAAATAAAGTATATTTACAAAACGACGATAATAAAAACATCCAAAAATAAAAAAGAAAGGAACACAATGGAACAAATCAACATTAATGCAAAACAGGTTGCTTATGGTACATACGAAAGCGGCAAAACATCCAATAATAGCACAGAAGTAGAAAACGATGCCAGTATTTTTAACACCGAAAACAAGAATGATTGTCGAGCTGATGGATCTGAGGCAGAAGATTATTGCACACACGATTTATACGAACTAGATGACGATGTCTTAGAAGCACCAGACCATCCAGTCATAGACGACTATGGCGACACAGGAACACATCATAGTGCTCGAGATGACTCAGATGAAAATATAGAGTCGCCAGACTTCTCAGACGACTATGGCGATACAGGAACACATCGTAGTGCTCGAGATGACTCAGATGAAGATATAGAGTCGCCAGACTTCTCAGACGACTATGGCGATACAGGAACACATCGTACTCGAGATGACTCAGATGAAGATATAGAGTCGCCAGACTTCTCAGACGACTATGGCGATACAGGAACACATCGTAGTGCTCGAGATGACTCAGATGAAAATATAGAGTCGCCAGACTTCTCAGACGACTATGGCGATACAGGAACACATCGTAGTGCTCGAGATGACGATGGCGGTGGCGGTTCAACAGGTTCAGATAGTGGGGCACACTTCTTAGTATAATAATCGGTAAAAATCTTGATGAAGCAACAATTTTAAAAGCTGCGTACAGTTTGGAACAAGAGCTAAACTAGATTAAAACATTATTAGAAATGCCCTGCTTAACAAAAAAGCGGGGCATTTTTGTGTATTTTATTACGTTTTGTAACAAAAAATAAAGTATATTCAAATATGAGCCGAAATAAAAAATATTGTTGGTCAAAGAAAGGATGATAATATGGGTAACATTAACGACATTAGAGGTATTGACCCGTCGCAAATTGAAAAGGCAAAATCTGCAAGGCAAGAAAAAACAGAAAATGACGAAGAATCAAGTATATTTGATATTAGCAGCATGGATTTGTCAGAAATAGAGCCGGATGACATATTTGATGAAGAAGGTGTTTCTACAATAGAATTTACCGAGGGTGCATTTGCAGACTATGGAATTGACGATGAAACCATGCGAGAAATAGGTGGCGATTTTGATATGGATGGCGACGGTATAGTAACACAAGATGAAATAGATGAAACACTCGGACAATTTAATTTACACAGAAACGAAAAAAGCAACAATGGGGCAAGTTTAACATCTGATGAAAACGACGACATGGACTTTTCAGCCGACACAAACAATAATCCGTTTTAAAAATATAAATAAAGGAAAACAAAAAAATGACATCAGAATTCAACTATGATGCCAGACTGGCAGGCGTAAAAGTAGACAAAGATATTTTCAACCAAAGAGCAGCAGAAGTAATTGAAAATGAAAAAGCACACAATGATGAAAGCGTATTTGCAAGCAGAGAAAACTTCATTGAACACTATGAAGAAAAAATCATGCAAGGAAAAGACGAAGTCGACCTTGACGAATTTATGCAAGATGCCATTGAAAAGGGTTATCTCGAAGATGACGAAACTGAAGTATTTTCAAGACTTGCTGATGCGGATAAGGGTGACGGGCTGTTAAACGAAAAAGAGCTTGCCTCACTTTTAGGCGCAATATACGACGGCGCACAGGAAGCAAGTGTATCTGATACAGAGGACTCTGACACTGATAGCGAATCGGTATATGAAAAAATAAAAGTGCAGCCCTGGGGAACAGGGGTCGATGACTGTTTATCAAGGATAATCGACACCCATGTAGAAGGCATTGAACTCTATAGCAGCGATTATCAACAGTATCTTGACGAACTGTGCCGCATAAACGACATAAAAAATCCAAATGTCATATGGGGCGAAGTTATGCTCCCTGAAATGAAACGCGACGAAAACAACCAAATAATAAAAGATGAAAATGGCAAAATACAATTCTACAGCGAAAACGAACTTAATTTAATTAACAAAAAACGTAGTGAAAACGGTGGCAGTACAACAAATGAAAGCGGAGCAAAAGATTTATACTAATAAGCTCTGAAAAATCTGTTACTCGTACCCTCACTGCCGACCTTAACCACAACAGATTTTAAACACTTCGGGCATCTGCCGATGTAGGCCGTGCCCTCTTTGTTTTTGTAAATTCTGCCGTATACATTACAGCATTCAAACATTATTCCGAGAAACTGTCTTTTTTCGGTCATAGTGAAATTTTACAACTAATTAATATTCAAAACAAGTAAACTCATCCAAAAAGTTGTTTTCTTTTTTTCGGAAAATCATTAAATTTGTTTTAGGTTATAAAATGAGGTTAGATTATGAGCACAAGATTAAGCGGTCAGGGACTTATGGCACAAGCCATTTACGGTCTTACAAATAACTTTGCGGTTTTAAGCGCGGGCGCATCCGGCGGATTAACACTGGATCAGATTATAAACCCGTCTGATGAGGTAAATAAAAACAATTTAAACGCAAGTTTTCAAAGCTATCTGACACAGAATTTTTCAAGCATTGATGCTGACGGCGACGGAAAAATAAGCGCCACGGATTTACAACAGTACACAAATAAGCTCTCGCAAAACGGTCTGAGCTACGAAGAGTTAATGCAGTTATGCTACAGCGGAAGTGCAAGTTCTACTCTTGAAGAAGTGTTGTCTAATTTTCAGGAAATCGACAAAGACGGCAACGGCAGAGTAACAAATCAGGAAATAGCCGCATACGGTATGGATGAAGAAATTGAAGAAATGGAAGAAAAGTATCCGAAATTTCAGGCTACAAATATCTCAAATTATGTAGAAAATGACGACTACTCCTCTACTTCGTCAACTTAACCTTACAAACAAAAGACAACAACGACCATAATTTTTTTCCCTAAAAAGCTCCAGCGTGTGAAAGGAAGCCAATTCCAAAAGCACATCGGGCTTTTTCTTTTTGTCACATTCAATTACTACCAAACCGTCGCTTAAAAGAAGCTTTTCACAGCATTTAAAAATGTCAGTATATGAATAATCCCAGGGCGGATCGGCGTAAATTACGCTGAATTTACACTCCAGTTTGACAGAAGCACTCAGCGAGTCTGCTTTTATTATTACAGGCTTAACACCGAGGCTTTTTGCGTTATCTTTTGCGCACCTTATTACCTGAGGATTTATTTCGAAAGAAACTGTGCTAAAGCCGCGCGAAAGCGCCTCAAGAGTCATTATTGCACTTCCCAGAAACAAATCCAGAAAGTTTTTGCCGCAAAAATCGCCAAAATATGAGTACAGCACACTAAAAACGCTCTCGCGAACGTTGCTCAGTGTGGGGCGCACCCCTTTGGGGGTAGCCACTTTTCTGCCTTTATATTGCCCGCCTGTAAGTTGCATTTTATTTTTATTCCCTACATCATCATAATATCATGAAAAAAATTGTAATCATCGGCGGAAGCGCAGCAGGTCCAAAGACAGCCGCAAAAGCAAAAAGAATAAATCCTGATAATGTAATTGAAATGTACACTGATGAAAATCTAATTTCATACAGTGCCTGCGGGTTGCCGTATTTTATTGAGGGAACGGTAAAAAGTATTAATCAGCTCATAATAAGAACACCCGAGGATTTTGAAAAACAGGGAATAAAAGTATTTTTAAATCATAAAGCGCAAAAAATACTTCCGGAGAAAAAATGTGTAATAATCAACGATAAAGAAGTCTACTATGACGAGCTTGTAATCTGCACCGGCGCAAAACCGTTTGTTCCGAATATTAAAAATATTAATATGAACGGCGTATATTTTCTAAGGCGCGTATGCGACGGGATAAAAATTAAAGAAGCAATGCAAAACGCAAAGCGCGTAATTATCGTGGGCGGAGGCTACATCGGAATAGAGCTGCTTGAAGCTTTTGTGCACAACGGCTTAAGCGTCAGTGTCGTTGAAAATCACTCACGCTTAATGGGTGTATTTGATTATGAATTCAGCGATTTAATAAAAAACTACATACTGGAGCGCGACGGACAATGGGTCGATATGCACTTCAATCAGGAGATTGAAGAATTTATTTCCGATGAGGACGGAAAATTTTCAAAATTAAGAACAAAAAGCGGGCTGGAGCTTGAGGCAGATTTTTGCGTAGTGGCTTCGGGGGTAAGACCGAATGTAGAGCTTGCATACAATGCGGGAGTTAAAATAGGCACAAAAGGCGGCATTGTAACGGATGAGGCAATGAAAACAAACGTAAAACACATATGGGCGGCAGGGGATTGCACAGAGGTAAAATGTATGATTACAAAGCGCCCCATGTATCTTCCTCTCGGAACAATTGCAAACAAAGAAGGCAGAGTAGCCGCAATCAACATTAATTCAGACCCGAGGATTGATGAAAAGTTTAACGGCGTGCTCGGGTCCGCCATAACAAAATATTTCAACTACACAATAGCGCTCAGCGGAATTACACAGGAAAACGCAGCGAAATTGGGCGACAGGTTTAATATACAGCCTATAAGCGCAACGGTTATAAAAAAAGACAAAGCGGGTTACATGCCAGATTCCGAAAACATTACAATAAAACTTGTGGCGGATAAAAAAACGGGCAAACTGCTCGGTGCACAGGGTGTAGGCACGGGAGATGTAAACAAGAGGATAAACACCGTAACCGCGGCACTGCAATCGGGCTTAACGGTAGATGAATTTTTACATCTGGACTTACCATATGCCCCGCCCTATTCTTCAACGATAGATATACTGCTTACCGCGGCATACAGACTAAAAAGCCAGATGGAGAAAATTTAGCTCACATAGTCAAAAGCAAGGTCAAGTGTGGAGGCACCCGCAACAATCGCGCTTGTAGATATAACATCCACGCCGCACTTTGCGATTTCTTCAAGGGTAGACAAATTAACTCCGCCGCTTGCCTCGACAATTGCCTTTTTGTCTATAAGTTTAACACATTCTCTCATCTGCTCAATACTCATATTATCAAGCATAATAATATCCGCTCCCGCTTCAAGAGCGAGTTTGACCTGCGAAACATTATCACATTCGACTTCTATTTTATGGGCATGGGAAATATTTTCCCTTACAAGTTCTACAGCCTTTTTTATATCCCCGCCCAGAAGCGCAATATGATTATCTTTTAGCATAACGCAATCACACAGATTAAAACGGTGAAGGTGACCTGTACCGATTTTTACGGCATACTTTTCAAAAATCCTGAAATTAGGGGTGTTTTTCCTTGTATCTACCACACGCGCGCCGTATTTTTGTGCAACAAGCTGATATTTTCGGCTCATCGCAGCTATTGCGCTCATTCTCTGTACGTAATTCAAAGCCAGGCGCTCGCCAGTCAGAATATACCGTGCAAAACCGCTTATTTTGGCTATTTTGTCGCCTTTTTTAATCTCATCTCCGTCATGGAAATAAAATTCAACCGTGACTTTATCTTTTGCAAGCACTTCAAAGACTTTTTTAAACACGTCCTCACCGCAAAAAACTCCGTCACAGCGCGTTGTTAAATAAACCTGAAATATTTTATCATTATCAAGATAAGCACAGACGGAATCCGTTGTAATGTCACCATATCCGATATCTTCAACAAGCGCCTTTTTAACGTGCTCCTCGATTATAAAATCATTCAGTAAATACTTCGCCATTTTCTACCCCGCCGCAGTTTGAGTTTACGGTTGTACCGGCTGCAGGTTCTTTGTCTCCGGCAGCGTTAAAGTCCTCTCTAAAGTGCGCCCCGATTGAACTTTCTCTCTTGAGGGCACAATCCACTATTAAAGACGATACAACCAGCATGTTTTTAACTTCATAACATTCGTTTATATGGGCACAGCTTGCGGAATTTATAACACTGTCAAGCTCGCCGAGTTTCTTTTTGGCTTCCAGAAGCTTTGATTTGCTTCTTATAATTCCCGCGCCTTCCCACATTATATCTTTAATCTTGTTTTTAATATCGTCAATATCAACGTCTTCAAGCTCGCAGATGCCTTCTGTGTCCTGAACGTATTTTTCAAGGGTTGTTTTAACTTTTTCATCAAAGTTCTTTGGAGCATCGAGATTTTTTTGCGAAAGCAGGTCTGCAAGCTCAAATGCACTTACAACGCACTCCAAAAGGGAGTTTGAAGCAAGTCTGTTTGCGCCGTGAAAACCGCTGCATGCGCACTCGCCTATTGCATAGAGATTGGCTATTGACGTTTGAGCATGGATATTTGTTTCTATTCCGCCCATAAAATAGTGCGCTGCCGGCGCGACGGGGATTAACCCGTCCGACACATCCACACCGTTATCTTCGCAGCTTTTTGCAATGTTTGGAAATCTGTTTCTGAAATATTCTATTCCCATCTGGGAAATATCCAAATACACATGGTCATCGCCGTATTTAAGCATGGTTGTATATATTGCACGCGCCACAATATCCCGCGGTGCAAGCTCGCCCCTTGTATCAAAATCTTTTGCAAAGTAATTTCCTTTTGTATCGCAAAGCTTTGCACCAGCTCCCCTTACAGCTTCAGACACAAGCGGCATGGTTGTTTTGTTTGAAACAGCCAGAGCGCTCGGGTGGAACTGAACAAATTCCATATTTTTAACTTTGGCACCCGCTCTGTATGCAAGCGCGATACCGTCGCCCGTTGCGACGGAGGGATTTGTTGTGTGCGCATAAAGCTGCCCTATGCCGCCCGTTGCAATTACAACCGCGTTAGAATAAACCGCTTCATAAGAATCCGCATCACGATTGTAGACAATAACTCCTTTTGCACAGTTTGAATCATCCACAAGCAGCTCTATCGCCGATGTATCTTCGTAAATATCTATTATATCGTTTTCTCTGACTTTTTGAATTAAAACATTCTCAATCGCACGTCCCGTTGCATCTTTTACATGCAAAATTCTTGGTATGCTGTGAGCAGCCTCCAGCGCAAAGCTCAACTTTCCGTCCCGTGTTTTATCAAACTTTACACCGAGATTTATTAAATCTTGAATAACACAGGATGAGCTCTGGGAAATATGTTTGACAGCATTAAAATCGTTTAATCCGCAGCCGGCTTTGATTGTATCGCTTATATGAGAACTAATCGAGTCGCCTTTGTTAATTTCGGGCAAAACCGCAACAATTCCGCCCTGTGCAAGCTCGGAGGATGAAACGTTTAGTGCGGACTTTGTAACAACCAGAACGCCGTCATTAAGGTGTTTTTGCGTTGCAATCCTGTGTGCAAGGTACAAACCCGCCGCACCGCTGCCGATTATAACTACGGAATATTTAGAGTACTTCATTGGTTAATCCTTAAATTACGCGATTGACTAATGCTTACAACACTATTTTAATACAAATATTCTCTGCTTCCATGATAATTTATAAAATTTTTATTTTCTCGTTTTTAATTTCAGAGCTTACTCCTGCGCCGAATAGTGCAAAATCGTACTTTATCGGGTCGGTGCAATCGAACTCCGAAAGCTTTTGGGTCAACTCGATTACGGATTTAAAATCATTTGCGTTACGTTTCAAAAGTCCGAGCGCCCTTGAAACATTGCCGACATGCACATCAAGAGGAATTAACAGCTCGCTTTTTTTCATAAAATCCCATAACCCCACATCAACAGGATTTCCTCTCACCATCCACCTCAAAAACATATTCATTCTTTTCATGGCACCCCCTTTCTCGGGACGCGCAAACAGGTGGCAAAACCCTTGGGCGGCGGGGCATTTTAGCGATGAATAAAAATATCTGCAAACAACGCCGAACATGTCATGTTTTGTGTATCCGTTGTAGAAAAGCTCTCCGAGAGTGCTTTTATCTGTTTTGTAGAGCTTATTTAAACCGAGAAGAAAGCATTTTAAATCTTCGCCCTTCACAAATCTGTATACAAAATCCGAAAATATGTCAGAGTTTTCACTATAGTCTAAAATAAAGTTATAGGGCTCATTTTGCATTACATTAAACAGCTTTGTAAGTTTGTCTATAAAAGCTTCTCGTCTGCCAAAGGCAAAGAGTGCGGCTATAAAAGAGGCTATTTCTATATCGTTTTTGCTGCTGAAAGCATGGGCAAATTTTACGGGGTCGTTTTTTATAAACTCCTTTGTTTCATACTTTTTTACAAGGTTGTCCAGATACTCTTTCATTTTCTAAGCTCCAGAAAAAAATCGTCTAGAATTTTATTACACTCACACTCCATTATACCCCCGAAAATTTTCGGCTTATAATCAGACAGCAGACAAAGGTTGATTTTTGAACCGAGAGCGCCGTATTTTAAATCATAAGAGCCAAAATAAATCTCCTTTACTCTTGAGTTCAAAATTGCCCATGCACACATAGGACAAGGCTCCAGAGTAACATACAGGGAACAGTCATTAAGCCGCCTGTTGTTAAAATATTTTGAGGCATCCCTCAGGGCTAAAATTTCGGCATGTGCACTTACATCATTTGAGGCTTCGCGTAAATTGTGCGCCCGCGCAATTATTTTATCTTCACATACAATAACACACCCCACGGGAACATCGGTTCCCGAGAGCCTTGCCATATCTATTGCCTGCTGCATAAAAATATTATTCGACATAATCGTTAAAAATCAGTATGATATTAAAATAGTTACTTTCACACTCAAGAACCAAATCAATATCCATTGCCGCACAAAGACCTTTTACAATATACAAACCAAGCCCCGTCCCGCGGGTTGTGCGCGTAAGTTCCGAATCCATGCGGATAAACTTATCAAACAGTTTTTCTTTCATATCCTCGGGGATAGGCAGCGACTTGTTTTTAATCGACACACAGGGGCGCCCCTGAATATTTTTTGCAATTACTTTTATCGGTTCCGCATCCTGATTGTATTTAACCGCGTTATCACACAGATTTACAAGCACCTGCTCCAGTCTGTCCGGGTCGGCGTAAATTTCTTTCAAGTCTTTAGAGATTTCAATATCAAAGTTCGAGTTATTTGAATTTGCGTACAATACAGAGTTTTCAATTGCCTCCGCAAGATTTATTTCAACTTTATTAAGCTGAATACTGAAACTTTCAATCTCTGGCACTACGAGTAAGTCCTCAACCATCCTTGAGAGCCTTTGAGCTTGTTGTTTGATTATTTTTAAGGACTTAACCCTTGTTTCTTCATCTATTTTAATGTCATGTCTTAATAATCTGCTTGAATAGCCCACAATGCTTGTGAGCGGAGTTCTGAATTCATGGCTTATTGCGTTCACGAGATTTGTCCTAAAGTCATTGAGGCGCTCAAGTTCCAAATTCTTCTCCGACAAATCGCGGTAAGACTGATGAATTTTTTTTGCCATATAGTTAAATTCTTTTGCCAGAAAAACTATTTCATGCGGGGTAAAAGCGCTTTTTAACAGGTGAATTTTCCTCTCGTAACTTCCTTTTGAAATGGCGATAATGCCTTTAAAAAGCTGCCTTATGTTGATATAGAGATAAAAAGTATAAAAACCGACCATAGCAATTATAAAAAATGCCGCAAGAGTCAGCGCCAGAATAATCCTGAACCTTGCTTTGTCTATAGTCGCGTTTGTAATGTTTTCGGTCGTATTTACAATTACCGTCCAATCCGGCTTTTCAAGGGTATAATATGCGCTTGGCTGATTTTTATATTTATTGAACAAATCCGCTTTTTCAAGCGTTTTTTTAGAGGGCAGATTTTCCACAAGCCTTGCAAGCTCCGGCGCATCCGGCGCATTTGTCGCTATAAGCGTATTGTTACCGTTTGCAAGGATGTAAATCTGCCTTTTTTCATCCTTATAGCGCTCGGAAACAGCCTTTTGCATATATACAACATCAAGATTTGCACAGAGTGCATACTCATCGTTTATTTGACTGTAAAGACTTATGGAGGAATTGTCTTTATTAAAGCCGTACTCGTCTTTCGGGATGTCTTTAAGTTCAACTATTTCAAAATTTTTAAAACTCTTGTCTTTCTGCTCAACTTCGGTTAAATAGTCCGCCCTGTCCGATGCGTAGGGTATAAAAGTTATTGCGCTTGAAACTTCGTCAAGTTTATTTTGTGAATATGCAAGGTATGCCTGAATATTTTCCCCGATGGTACGCGACATTTCAAGCGCGCTGTAGTTAAGCTCGCGCCTGACCGACTGCTGGGAAATATTTGAGATAATAAGACCTATTGTAACAAAAGGAATTAATACCGCAAAAAGCAGCACTATTATTATCTGCTGGGCAATTTTTAACCTTTGCATTTACACCCCCTCGAGCACGCCAAAAGGCGTTAGTTTGTAACCCACATTTGTTACCGTGTGAAGATACTTCGGTTTTCTTGTATCATTTTCAATCTTCTGTCTCAGCGAACCGACATGAACCCTTACCATTCTTACATCTTCATCGGAACCGTAGCCCCAAACCTCATTCAGCAGGGTCGCAAGCGCAACGGGCGTATTTAAGTGCTGCATAAGGCAATATAAAATCTCAAATTCTGTCGGGGTTAATTTTACTTTTTTATCCAGAACAAGCACCTCAAGCGAATCGGGAAGAATTTCTATATCTCCAGCGCGAAGCACTTCTTTAGAATTTGAATCATCCTGAGGGCTTTCGGAGCGCCTCAGCAGCGCACGAATATGCAAGAGCACCTCCTGAACGTCAAACGGTTTAACAAGATAATCATCCGCCCCGCACTCAAAGCCTTCTGTTTTGTCATTTATTGTGCCTTTTGCCGTCAACATAAGAATCGGAACCTTGGGTTTTATAAGTCTTATGTTTTTACAGACGTCGTAACCGTTCATTTTTGGCATCATTACGTCAAGCAAAACAAGGTCATAGTTGTTATCAAGCGCCTTTTTAAGTCCCGATTCACCGTCAGAAGCACTATCCACGATATAGCCGCTCTGTGCAATATCGAAAGTCAAAAGCTCCCTTATCTGCTCATCGTCATCCACTACTAAAAGTCTTTTGTTAGCCTTTGTCATATAAACTGCCTTTATTTCTTGTCAAACATTTGTTTAATGCCGTCTACAGAGCTTAAAATACCTGTCGCCTCATAGGGCATATAAACAACTTTATTGTCTTTTCCGCTTGTTATATCCTGCAGAGTTTCAATATATTTCATTGCAATAAGGTACTTATCGGGCTGACCGTTGCCGCTCAGCGCATCTATTATATTTTTAATAGCCTCCGCTTCACCCTGAGCTTCTTTAATACGCGCCTGAGCTTTACCTTCCGCAACAAGGATTTCAGCCTGTTTTTCACCCTCGGCTTTATTTATTTGGCTTTCTTTTACGCCTTCGGCTTCAAGAATGGCAGCTTTTTTAAGACCTTCCGCTTCAAGTATGGCTGCACGGCGGTCACGCTCTGCCTTCATTTGTTTTTCCATTGCATTTTGAATTTCTTTAGGCGGAATAATGTCTTGAAGTTCAACTCTGTTTATTTTTACACCCCATTTGTTTGTCGCATCATCAAGTATGGCACGCAGTTTTTCATTTATTATGTCACGGGAAGTAAAAGTAGTATCTAAATCCATCTCCCCGATAACGTTTCTGAGTGTTGTCTGGGTAAGTTTTTCAATAGCTTCGGGCAGATTTTCAATCTCATAAACCGCGCTTTTTGGGTCAATAATCTGGAAATATAAAAGTGCGTTTATCGAAATTGTAACGTTATCCTTTGTAATAACGTTTTGGCGCGGAAAATCAAACACGCTCTCCCTTAAATCGATTTTATCGACAACGCGGTACACACTGTAGCTTTCACCCGTTGCAAGTCTTAATGTACTTTTCCAGTGCACGCCGCGGGCAACGTCGATAAAAGGTATAATAAACTGCAGCCCCGGATGTAAAACCCTGTTAAAACGTCCGAGCCGTTCTATTATCATTACTTGAGCCTGATTTACAATTTTAAATCCGCTCAGGAAAAATACAACAATAAGAACTACAAAAACTAAAAATAAAATCATCCTTTACTCCTCACATTTTTCAACAAACATAATAAGACTCTCGTTGCGCACTATTTTAACCATTTCTCCGGCTTTAATTTCCTCTCCGTTACATGACCTTGCCTGCCATGTTTCGCCGTATATTTTTATTACGCCTATACCGTCCGTGTGCGCTGAGGCGATATCTTTTACAACCTGTGCACTCTGACCGATATACTTTGCTTCAATGCCTGTCAACTCATCAGCCGAAGGCTTTTTTCTCATAAAGGGTCTGAGCGACAAAAAGAATATAAGCGCAAAAAGTGCAAATACCAGCCCTTGAACCCAGTAGTTATCAGGATATATAAAAGCGGCAATTGCACTGAAAAAAGCTGCGCCGCCGAGCGGTAAAAAGAACATGCTCGGCAAAGCTATTTCCATAAAGAGAAATATAAAACCTGCTATAGCCCATATCTTGAAAATTTCCATATACAAACCCCAATAGTCTTTATAGCAAGTCTATATGTTTTTTAAACATGTGTCAACAAGCCTTAATACTATCTTGAAGCAATTACCCTTGCAACATGAACACCAGACGCGCTTGCCTGCATTAAGCCCCTTGTGACTCCCGCGCCGTCGCCGATTGTAAAGAGATTTTTAACGCCCTGTGTTTCAAGTTCATTAGTCAGAAGCACGCGCGCCGAGTAGAATTTTACCTCAACGCCGTACAAAAGCGTATATCTTGAAGCAACGCCCGGTGCAATTTTATCAAGAGCGTAGAGCATTTCAATAATACTCAAAAGCTGTCTGTATGGCAGAACAAGGCTCAAATCCCCCGGAGTAGCACAGGTAAGCGTAGGTGTAATTATGCTCTCTTTAATTCTTTGAGCGGTAGAGCGTCTGCCGTCAAGCAAATCTCCGAATCTTTGAACAAGAATTCCGCCGCCCAGCATATTTGCAAGGCTTGCAATGTGCTGACCGTATTTAATCGGCTCTTTAAAAGGCTCGGTAAATTTCTTTGAAACAAGCAGGGCAAAGTTTGTATTTGCAGTCTTTTTGTTTGCATAAGAATGACCGTTAACGGTTGAAATGCCGTTATAGTTTTCATTTACAACTTCACCGTTGGGGTTCATACAAAACGTTCTGACCTCATCACCAAAAGTCGGCGCATGGTAAATTAATTTTGACTCATAAAGTCTTGAAGTAATAGGCTCCATAACGGCGGCGGGAAGCTCAACCCTGACACCGATATCAACGGCATTATTCACCATGCCGATTTTATTTTTTTCAAATTCACCGGTGAGCCAGTCCGCTCCTTCACGTCCGGGCGCGATTACGATATAATCCGCAAATATTTTATCACCCGAATCCGTTACAAAACCTTTTGCCTCTCCGCCCTCAACAATAAGGCTTTCGACTTTTTGGTTGTTTATTATTGTAATTTTGTTGCTTAAAAAATCCTGCATATGTTTCAAAACATGCAGCGAACGCTCTGTTCCGAGATGTCTTACGGGCGAGTGGACAAGTTTTAGTTCGGCAAGAGTAGCCGCGCGCTCAATGTCAGCGAATTCTTCTCTGTTGGTGCCGTAGACAACTTCTGTTGCGCCGTGTTCAAGATATAATTTGTCGCAATATTCTATTAAACGCTCAACATCCGCGTAAGACATGTAATCTACCAGATGTCCGCCGACATCGGGCGTAAGGGTAAGTTTGCCGTCAGAAAACGCACCTGCACCGCCCCAGCCGCACAAAAGTCCGCATTTTTTACAGTTTACACACCGCTTAAGTCCTTCGCGCATAGGACATTTACGTTCTTCAATTTTTGAGCCTTTTTCAATTAAAACTACCTTCCAGTCAGGTTTCAGTTTGGTGATTTCAAGAGCGGTAAAAATCCCGGCAGGTCCGCCGCCGACTATTGCAACATTATACATGATCAAAACTTCCTTTATTTATTTTACAAAAGCGAAAACTCGCCAAAGTTCATTATACTACAAACAAATTAATTAAAAGTATTTAAGGTTGAATTTTTAACATTTTTAATAATATAATAGGGGGTAATATTTTTTTAGAGGATAAAAATGAACGAATACAAAATTATTAATTACGTTCCGACGGTTATTGAATCATCTTCAAGAGGAGAGAGGGCTTTTGACATTTTCTCCAGACTTTTGAGGGAAAGAATAATATTTTTAGGCTCGGAAATTGATGATGACGTAGCAAATTCCGTTGTTGCACAGCTTCTGCTTCTTGACAGCGAAAATCCCGAAAAAGATATTATGCTCTACATTAACTCCCCCGGAGGCGTTATAACTGCAGGGCTTGCAATTTATGACACCATGCAACTGATAAAAGCGGATGTATCTACAATTTGCCTCGGGGATGCGGCTTCCATGGGCGCCTTTTTGCTCTCGGGCGGTACAAAAGGCAAAAGACTCGCACTCCCTAATGCAAGGATTATGATTCACCAGCCTTTAGGCGGCGCCAAAGGTCAGGCAACCGATATTGAAATCGAAGCAAAAGAAATTTTAAGAATGAAGTCTATGTTAAACGAGCTTTTAGCACAGCACACGGGTCAAAAAGTCGAAAGAATTAAAAAAGACACCGAAAGAGATAACTTTATGACCGCTCAAGAGGCTCTTGAATACGGCTTAATAGACAGAATTATAACAAAAGACGAAGCTGAAAATACTAAGGAAAACTAAACCTTTTCAAACATGTAGATTATCCAGCTTCCCGTTTTGTAGTGTCCTTTGTAATCAAGGTAAGCTTTAGACTCTTTCAGAGAGTAGTTTTTGGCGTACGAACTTACAAGATACAAAAACGGCACTTTTTGATAAACACTGTCATCAGAAACTACATTATTAAGCCATTTGTCATTAAAAAAAGATACCTCTTTAAGCTCTACAATAAAGAGCTTGTCGCCTTTTTGCATTTTTGAATAGTAATTATCCTTCAAAAAATTGCTCATTTTCGTATTTGTATCGGACAAAAATACATCGCGATACAGAGCTTTTCCGTTTTTAAACGCCTCATAAGTATCTGATTTTCCGGGGTATAAAATATACGGGAAATTATATTTGTCTATCGAATGAGCGTAAAAAAAAAGATTGTCCTCTTTTGTATATTTTTCAAATCTTGAAGGCGGGTAGTACAAATACAAAACCCTGTCGCTGCTTTTTATATTCATACCCTTTAGAGCCGTGACAACAAGTCTTTGCCCCTCGTTTCTCACAAGTCTCACGGGGGAAGTGTAGGAAACAACAATATAGAAAAGTGTTAAAACCGAAAACGCAGTAGCAAGGACGATTTTAAAACCCTTCAGCTCCATGGTGGACCAGCCGACGGCAATCAGCAGAATTAAAACAGGGTAGAGTTCAATTAAATATTTCGTAAGGAAAACAATTTTACCGAACAGTGCGGCAATTAAAACCGTTAAAAACGTCGCCGCAAAAACCGTCAAAAGGTACAAATTAACCCGTCTGCCGTTTTGAAATGCTTTAATAATAAGTCCTAAACAGATACATGCCGGCACGAGCGCAAAAATTATAAATCCGACATTTAAAGAACCGTTGTCAAAAATCTGCTGTAAAAAGCTCGGCGGGGCATTTGAAATATTTTTCAGCACCGGCGAAAATAAATCCGTAAAATAAAACAACAGTTTTGACCAGCTAAACGGCGCCCACCACTGGCTAAAGTACCTCGGGTGCGCAAAAAGTCCGTACAAAAACGGAACAAGCGGCAGACACAGAACAATTCCCGCTATTATATTATTTGTTATATTGTTCTCTTTTTTCTTCCTCTGCATAAAAGCAATGAGGGCACAGGAATTAAACAAAACAAAAACAAAACCTATGGTATGTTCAAAAATCAAAAGTACGGAAAAAAGTGTCAGCAGCCAGACATTTTTATTTGAGGGATTATTAAAGACTTTGAGCGAATAGAACAAAACAACGGAAGTAAGCAAAAATGTCAGTGAATAAATCCTTACCTCCTGAGAAAAATAAATCAGAAATCCGCTTATGGCAGTGAAAAATGCTGCAGCAAGAGAGCACAGTTCGCCGTGTTTTTTTACCAGATATTCTTTTGCACAAAGATACATTGTAAAAATAGAAATAACACCCGGCACAAGGGAGGACACTCTCAGCGACACATCCGAATCTTTAAATAAAAACATCCAGCCTTTTAAATAGAAGTAGTGCAGCGGGGCATGGCAATTATTTGCCACACCTTTAAAAAAGTCCGTTGGAAACTTCAAATTTGCAATAGACCACGTGAGATACTCATCGTTCCACATACCCTCGGGCTTATCTATATTCCAAAGGCGGAGTAAAATTCCCAAAATTAGTATTAATATCAGATAAATTACAGTATTATTTTTATTCATAACAGAACAAGCATAACAAAACTTTTTAACTTTGTCATTTTTTTAAAAAAAATTAAAATGTGGAAAAATAATATTTTTCATTGTAAGATTATTTTCAAAGGAGTTATATCTTAAATGGGGCTTGCAAATACAATAACAGTAATAAGCAACAGCGAAAGACTTATTGAACAGGTAAGTTCAAAGCTTGTGCTTTTAAGAGATTTAGATAAAGTAACCAGCTGCAAACTTGATAATGCAATAAATTTTTTGACAACCGCACTTCCAAACGTAATTATGCTGCATTGTGACAAAAATGATCCCGATGCTATAAAACTTACAAAAGAAATAAGAAAACTCAATATTTTTTCCCAGACTCCCATACTGTTTATTGACGAACAGTGCAGCAGGGAAACGGTAATAGATGCGTTTGATTCCGGCGTTACGGACATAATAAAAAGCCCCATATATGACCATGAATTGTTAATAAGGACAATATGGTGCATACAAAAAGAAGAAATTTCTACAAACAGTCAAATTAGACAGGAATTTATGAAAAGTTTGGGAATTATTCAGCCCGACACCGGTGTGTATACCCAGAAATACTGTGAAGAATTTTTAAAAGTCGAATTGAACCGCATTAAAAAATACAAAACAAACGCTTGCCTTATGCTTATTACGCCTGATTCAAAATACCCGGGATACAAAAACCCTAAAGAATTTTTGGATGTAATAAACAAGTCCATAAGGGTAAACGACACAATTGCAATCAAAGACGTTGATGAGTTTTACGTATTTTTACCGAAAACAAAACTCAACGGAGTCTACCCGATTTTTGAAAGAATAAATACAAACCTCGGGGTCGATTGCGGCGCAAATGCTTCCGTTATAGAGGTAAGAGAAGAAAGTTTCGACTTGCTCAAAGAATTTCTCTCGCAGGCGCTCGGCAAAGCGAAAGAAGAAACAAATGCTCTGATTGTTGCATCAAGCACTTATTCAAAAGACCCCAACGCGGGTATAAACCTTGCAAAACAACAAATTCAGGAACCCGAGAAAAAAGCGGACTCCCAAAAAACTGCGCAAAAAGAAATTGAAGTAAGCGAAGAAAAAACATCAAAACTGCACAGACAGGCATACAGACAAAAGTGCAAAATAGTATTTGAACCTGTTTTTGAAAAATATCAAAATCATATAAGCTCAAAAATAAAAGACGTTTCCATAAAATACATAGCTGCAGTTGAAAACACAAGATTTGTAGTGTCTAAAGACAATGTCCGTGCTTCGCTTACAATTACATACGGCGGACTTTACAAGGTAAAAATTGACACCCTTGTCACAAAAAATGATGTTACAAAGAATACAAATACCGTTGTGGTTGACTTTATACAGCTGAATTTCCAAAAACTGTCACAAATTCTTGAAGAACTTTATATTGACTTCAAAAACTGTCTGAAAACATCCCCTTAGTTGTTGCTTACAAGCATTTTAAATGCAGCCAGAGCACGCGCCGAAATTTGTTTGGAGGTTGAGTGCTGCTCTTTTGCAATGTTAAATACTCTTGCAATTCTTTGTACTTCCTGTACCTTCTTTAGGCTGTCCAATACGTAGACGTTTTTTTCGGGATCGCACACGATGTTAAAAATTGTGTTTAGTTCAATCTCTGTCATCTCTAATTCTCTCATCTAACTATTGTTATATTAATAAAGTCGTAAAAGAAAAAAATATTGACAAAAAAGTCGATTTTGTAAACGTTTGTAACAACAGTGTAAAAGCTACTGTTTATGGGGTTTTCTCAGATTTTCAAAAGAAATTCCTTTAACTTTTAACAAAAAGTCACAAATTTCTCTGACACTTCCTTTGCCGCCCGCGTTATTTGTGACAATGTCGCAAATGTCCTTCACCTGCTCAACGGCATCGCACGGGCAAGCGGAAAGCCCCGCCACCATAAGCACATCAATATCGGGTAAATCATCGCCCATATATAAAATTTCGTCGTAAGTCAGCGAAAACTCGCTGCAGAGCGAATCGAGCGCTAAAATTTTATTTTTTTGATTTAAAAACACTCTGGTAAAGTTAAGCGCCTTTGCGCGCTCTGACACGACATTTGAGTCTTTTGCCGTTATTATTGCGGTTTTAATACCTGCACAAGCCAGCATACTAAGACCCAGTCCGTCTTTTGCACTAAAAGCCTTTGCCTCGGTACCGTCAGGCAGATAGATAAGTGAGCCGTCAGTCATAACTCCGTCGACATCAAAGGCAGCAAGTTTTATTTTGGAAGCTTTTAATTTTATATCCAAAGAATCATACATAACTTACGCAACTCCTGCACGAAGCAAATCATGGATGTGCAAAAGCCCGATTGGCACATTGTTTTCATCCACAACGGCAAGTGAAGTTATTGAATATTTTTCCATAATGGCAAGCGCCTTTGCACAAAGCTCATCCGCACAAATAGTTTTCGGGTTTTTTGTCATTACATCCTTGACCATCAAACGGCTTACATCGGGATGCTTTATTACAGCCCTTCTTATGTCGCCGTCGGTTAAAACACCCTGCAGCTTTGAGTTTTTATCAATCAAAAGCGCCGTTCCCAAGCGCTTCTCGCTGATAAAGACAATTGCATCTTCAAAACTCACATCCTGAGATATCAGCGGGAGCTTATCCCCCTTAACCATAAGTTCATCAACTCTGTATAAAATTCCCTTGCCAAGAGAGCCCGAGGGATGATAGAGCAGAAAATCTTCATATGAAAAGCCGCGTTTTTTAAGCAGGCAAACCGCAATGGCATCCCCCATTGCGAGGGTGGCGGTTGTACTTGCGGTCGGGGCTTTGTTAAGCGGGCATGCTTCTTTTTCGACCGAAATATCCAAAACAACATCACTTTTCTGTGCAAGCGTGGAATTCAGCCCGCCCGTGACGCCTATCAGAGGAACGCCAAACCTCAATATCAGCGGGAGAAGATTTAACAGTTCGCTTGTTTCGCCGCTGTTTGAAATCGCTATAACAACGTCATTTCTGGAAATTATTCCGCTGTCGCCGTGTGTTGACTCGGCAGGGTGTAAAAAAACAGCGGGTGTACCCGTAGAGCAAAGTGTTGAGGCAATTTTTCGCCCGATTAACCCCGACTTACCCATGCCGGTAACTACAACCTTGCCTTTTGAAGCATAAATTATATCAACAGCTTTAACAAAAGAATCACCAAGGCGCTCTTTGAGTTTTAAAACGGAATTTGCTTCAATGTCAAAAACTTCTTTTGCACTGTCAATTAAATTAAGAGAATTTAGCGTAGCCGAACTTTGCATAGATAAGCCTCATACCAACAATACCAGACAAAATTATACACCAAAAGATGTATAATTAAAAACTTTTTGTAAAAATTTGCAAAATATCACCGAAATATAAAGTATAGACAGTTAAAAAAGAATAAAATGAATATTTTTAAGATTAAAGAAATTAAATCCCCAAAAACACAAAATATAGAAGCTTTCATTATAAATTCCCCGAAAAATAAAGAACTGGAAGCGGACATCAGCAGACTAAATCTTTTAGATGCCGCAAGGACAGCGGTTAAATACTCGACGGAACTATATATTAAACATCCGGAGAAAAAAATTAACTGGCTTGTGAAAGATGCCGAAACAAAGAAAATGATTTTAAATTTGGCACTTCATAATATGAATGTAAAAGTAAAACACGACACATCAGCGGATAAGGTCTATACAACAAGATGAGTGAAGCAATAAAAGAAATTTTAAGCTCAAGAATTTACGGCATAATAAGGGAGGATAATCCCGACATAGCCCTGCATGTCGCACAGGCTTACCTTGAAGGCGGCATAAAAGTAATCGAGATTAACTCTACAATTGAAGCCATTGAAAAAGTAGCCGCACTTAAGGGAGTTTACGTTGCACAGGGCGGAATTATTACATCAGCACAGGCGCATAAAGGGATTTTAGCAGGCGCAAAGTTGCTTGTATCACCGATATTACAAATGGGGCTTGCAAAAGTATCCTACAGCAGCAAAGTTCCGCTTATAATGAGCGCCACAACACCAAATGAAGCCTACAGTGCCTGGAAAGCCAGAGTGCCGATTATCAAAATATTTCCCGTAAAAGACCTCGGCGGCGCCACATACATCGAAGATTTACTCAGACCCATGAGCTTTTTAAATGTTATGCCCTGCGGAAGCGTACAAATCGAAAATATAAAAGAGCTGCTGGAAGCAGGCGCATGTGCTGTCGGTATGGGAAGATCGCTTTACTTAAATAAAAAATATGACGAAATTGTAAGCAGCGTTAAAGAAGCCGTAAAACAGGCTAAAAGATAGGCTTACTTGTAAATCTGATTCAGAGCATTAAATATTGCTTTGACGTTTGCCTTTGCAGTATTTTTATCTATTGCTCTGCCTATAATCTCCTCGCCGCTGTCGCCTATCAGATTTATGACACTCATAGCGCTTGCGCCCGAGCCGAATTTATCCTCATCAAGCGCATACTGCTTATAAAAAGTAAGTTTTCGTTCAAAGCCCGCATTTTTAAGAGCATCAAGACACGCGTCGAGCGGACCGTTTCCATGCCCGAAGCTCTCCGTATATTCATTGTTGAACTTAAATTCAAGTTTAAATTTGTCCGCACTCTCATGCCTGAACGAGATAAGCTCAAACTGCCCCTTGATATCAAGTATTTTGTCAAAGTAAACATTTAAAATCTCATCCGCACACAGCTCGCCTTTTTGTTCCGATATTTCTTTAACTAAGGGTGTAAGCCGTACAGCCTCATCAAGCGTAATCGGGTAGCCCGCATTGTTAATAATTTCGTACACGGCAGACTTTCCTGACTGTGAAGTAAATCCGATTTTTTCATCATCATCCCGCCCGATAAGCGAAGGTCTTATGGGTCTGTATGCGCCAAAATCCATATCTTTTGTTTTTATTGCGCCGTCCTGATGTATTCCGCTCCTGTGCGCAAGCGCCTCAGGACCAACCAGCGGGGCTTTTTCATATATCGGCACTCTTGACATTTGAGAAACGGTAATTGCCGTTTCATAAATTTTATCAAGATTAATCGGCACATCAACACCGTTATTATGAAGGGCAACTGCAACCTGAGCAAAGTCGGTATTGCCTGCGCGCTCTCCAAGCCCGTTCAGACAGCATTCAAGCTGGGTAACCCCGCTAAAATAACCCTCAACCGTTGTTGCACACGCCATACCGAGATCATTATGATTGTGCATGGAAATAATAACATCGTCCGGCAAAGCGTTAATTACCTTCTCTACAAGTTCTATAAATACTCTCGGGCGCGTGCGCTCTACCGTGTTTGGCAAATTAATCGTCGTAGCTCCCGCTTTAACTATCTCCTTCAAAGTATCTATAACAAAATCAATATTGTGCGCACAATCCCCGAAGTGCTCCACGCTAAACTGAATTTGCGCGTTTTTATTCACTTTTTTAATACTGTCAAAAGCATACTTAACGGCCTCAATTGCTTTATTTGCACAGTAATTCGGCTCTTTATTTAATACATATTTCATATGAAACGGGCTCAGAGTCAGAAAAACATGTACTCTTGGCACCTGAGCATGCCCGATTGCCATAATCGCACTGTCAATGTCTTTTTGAACGGTTCTTGCAAGCGCGGATATTACCAGATTATCCCATGCCATATCCGCAAGTGTTTTACACGCTTCAAAATCCATATGCGACGAAGCCGGAAAACCGACCTCTACTGCCTGAACATTTAACTCTCGCAGCTTATCGAAAATAAGACACTTTTCAGTGAGCTGCCAGGGTTTTTTAAGCGACTGATTACCGTCTCTTAAAGTAATATCATAGAAAAAGGGCTTGCGCATAAAACATGTTCCATTTTTTTAACTATTGTGATACAATTTTAAAACAAATAATCATTAATGACAAATCACCAATTTTGTAACAATTTATTAAACTTATTTTAAGATTTGGGACTTTCGTAGCAATTATTTTTATGTTTTGCATTAAAAGACTTGGTTAAAGAAATAAGCATATGATTAGAAAAGTAGAAAGCAATAACAACACATTAAACTTTGGCGCGATAAAATTAAAACCATTAGATGAAAAAGCGCAAAACATTTTAGCAAAAGCCGATAATTTCTCAAGCGTGCACCAGAAGTTAATTTTGGGTACCTTCGGGCTTATTGCCCAGCCCGCGATTGACCTTGCAAACAAAGATGTCGACAAAGACACAAGGAAAGTTTCCGCACTCAGAAGTGCCGCAAAAGCAATCATAGGAACGGCAACAGGTCTTGCGGTGCGCAGCATAACAATTAAAGCCACACAGCTCAAATTCAGCAAAAAGGGAAGCGGCGGCAAAATTCTTGATGAGCAAAAAATATACAAACAATTCAAAAACGGTTTTGATTCACTGAGGTTGGAGCCTGATAAACTGTCTGATGCAATTAAAAGAACACCTTCCGTCATAGGCTCCATTATGGGGCTTGCAATTATGATATTTACAAACTTTTTGGTAGATGCGCCGCTTACAAATATGACTATGGAGAAATTAGACAAGTTTATGTCAAAACTCGGCGACAAAGAGGACGGGGAAGGAGAGGTGTAAAATGCCTGATTTCATCCAAAAACTTATTGCCAAGTTTGCAAACGACAACGGAAAGTTTTTATTCATAAATGCGGCAATCGGCTGGTTCCTGGCAAGCGCCGCACAAACATTCGGCATATTTGCAAATAAAAAAATTGACAAAGAGGATAAAAAATTTCTTGTTCCGCAGGAAATTTTTGACGGGCTGTCAAACATAGGACTTTACGCGATAATAACCGCACCTTTAATGAATTTGACGGAAAAAATGATTGACAAAGGCGTTATATCTTTTAGAAACGTCGAGCCGGGCAGTGCGAAGTTTAAAAGCTTAAAAGGCGGCGCCACGGTTTTGGCATCTTTTGCGGGCGGAATTATTTCAACAAACATTCTGACACCGATAATCAGAAACAAACTGGGCACAATCGCGCAAAGAAAAGCAATGAAACAAAAAATTCAGGCTGTAATGCCAAAGTACGACCCTTGTTATCAGCCGCTTTTCAGAAAAACAGCAGAAGGCTCGCCCCTTAGAATGAGCAATTATGTAGCTTTTGCAAAAAGCGGCAAATTAAAAGTTTAACTATAAAATCTCCTGCCTTATGTATTTTACCATTTCGTAAAATCTTTTACTCAGGTCGGATTGACTTATCTTTAAACTCTTTGCAATAAGATTTTGCCCGTATTTATCAACATAGCGCATCTTAAAAATATCAAGATATTTTTTGGACGGCTCTTTTGAATCAAGCCTGTAGAGCGCCTCAATAATGCTTTTTATAAGCATTTTACTCGGAGCTTTGTCGGGGAAAAATTCAAGCGGATCAATTAAACCTTCATAAGGATTTTTTGTCTGCACTTCCCCCGGCTGCTCAAGTACTTCGCCAAACTGCTCATGCATTTCCCTTTGCGGCTCCGGCGCCTGCTTGCGCACCTCGGTGCTTAAATTTAATGTTTTCGTTTCGTATTGCATTTTCTCGTTTACTGTATCTTCCGGTTTTTCGTCTGTCTCTTTTGTTTTTATCTTGACATTGTGCTCCGTATCATCAGTCTTATTTACCTTATTTGGCACCTTTGCGGATGAATTTTTGCTTACCGCTGCAGTTTTTAGTACGGCATGCGGATCGCTGCTTTTAATAACACTTGCTACAGATGTGTCCGCAACTTTGTTAAGATAATTTTTAAGACTTTCAATGTTTGATACCGCGTCAAGCAAGAGATAGGATTTTTTGTATACTTCAGAGCAAAACTGTTCCATAAGGTGCTCATGCCCCTTGAAATTCGGGTTTTGCCTTATTATACTCTCGATTAGTTCCCTCTGTTGTGCGTTCAATTAAGACTCCTTTTAAAAAAGCATGCTTCATGATAGTAATTATATCCTTTAATATAAATTTTTGCACAATTGTTACATTATTTGACGGGTTTGCAGCGTATAGTTTTTGGTTATATAATGTACATTAAGTGATAAACTAGACTTTTATCCGGAGTTAGATGAGAAGTATAAAAAAACTGTTATTAATTTATACAGTGTTGGGAGTTTTATTTGCCCAACAGCCAAGTTATGCTGCATTTAACTTTAAATTCCCCAAGTTCTTTAAATTCAAAAAAGAAAAGAAAATAGAACAAACTCAGGAAGAACAAAGCGAAAACGTTGAAAATTTTGAAGAGGAAATTATCCCTCAGGAAGAAAGTGCCGTCGAGGAAAATGAAGCTGACAGCACGGCAGAAAGCACACCCGAGGTTGACGCCGTATATATTCGTCAGGTAGAAATTTTTGGCAACAATATAATTGAAACATCATTTATTAAAGACCAGCTCAGTGCAAAAGAGGGCTATTTATACGACAGAAAAACAATTTCCGCAGACTTAAATAAAATATATAAAACGGGATATTTCACCCAAAATATCCGCGCAGTTCCCTTAAGGGCAGAGGGCGGCGGCATAAGGCTAAGAATTATTGTTGAAGAAAACCCGCCGATAAAAGGTTTTACCGTTGAGGGCAATAATGTCGTCGCCACAAGGGATATTATGAGCATACTTTCACAATATGAAGGTCAGCCTCAAAATATATTAAATATAAACTCCGCAATAGAACAAATTCAAGAAATGTACAGTATGAAAGGCTACATTCTTGCAAGAGTCATGTCGGTTCAAGACGACCCTGACGGCATTGTTAACATTACGGTGGACGAAGGCGTAATTAACGATGTCATAGTTGAGGGCAACTACAAAACACGTGATTTTATCGTAAAAAGAAATATACTTCTCGAGCCGGGCACGGTATACAACGAAAATATCATGCGCGACGACATTTTAAGGCTGATGGGAACGCAAGCCTTTAAAGATGTAAAGCGCGACATTGAAATGGACCCAAAGACAGGCAGATACAACATCACGGTATCGCTTGACGAACAGAGGACGGGGAAAATTTCTCTCGGTGTCGGTGTTGACTCGACCTCAGGTTTCTTTGGTTCCGTAGGGTTCTCCGAGAACAACTTTAGAGGGCTCGGACAAAAGTTAAGCATTAACTTTATGGCAGGTACGGGTATTTTGATGAACGACAGCTCAATTATCGACAGACCGAACCTGCAGGCGGAACTGGGCTTTTTAGAGCCGCATTTTAAATCCGAAAATCAATCACTCGGATTTAGAGCATTTATCAGGAACTTCGGAAGCTATCAGGTACCGCTTGCGATAGAAAAACGCTACGGCGCCGACATCACGTTTACGAGAAGATTTAAAGCATTTAAAAATCTCAGCGGAAGCATAAGCTTTGGCGGAGAAAGCGTAGATTTGGAAGAAGGCGACGAATGGAAAGCAAGACAGGTTTTTGC
Organism: uncultured bacterium; assembly: GCA_949300515.1. Taxonomy (GTDB): domain Bacteria; phylum Cyanobacteriota; class Vampirovibrionia; order Gastranaerophilales; family Gastranaerophilaceae; genus Galligastranaerophilus. The sequence goes on along the minus strand of CASGEP010000011.1, from coordinate 15,017 downwards.
GGGTCGTGGCATAGACTTTTCGCGGCGCTCGGAACAGCTTGACGGCGGCGTTTATGCAAAAATATCTCCCGCTTTAACTTACGATACAAGGGATACTATAGTTAATACAAGGCGCGGTATTTTAGCGCGTATCTGCCTTGAAGAATCAATCGGCTTCGGTTCGGACTCATTTGGCAAATTATATGGTGTCTTAAAGAAATTTATACCCGTGGGAAGAAAATCCACATTTGTCATAGCAGCCAGAGGCGGCGGCAAACTCCACGGCGACATGCCCGAATTTGCAGCCTTTGCACTTGGCGGTCCTTACAGTATCAGAGGTTTTAATATCTCGGAAGTCGGTACGGGCAACGGCTTTATGATGGGTACGGCAGAGTTCAGAACGCCAATACCGTTTATGGACAGACTTACAACAAATACCTTCCTGAACAATATAAGACTTGCCGCCTTTGTTGATGCGGGTACAATCTTTGGCGATTCACTTACAAATGAACTCTACGACAGACCGGGATACGCAATCACGGCAGGTGTCGGCTTGAGGGTCTTTATCCCCGGACTCGGTCCCATCAATCTTGACTATGCAATTCCGTTCACAAATACAGGCGGAAAAGACCGCAGCAACGGATTCTTTACATTTGGCATGGGTGAGATGTACTAAGAGAACGGACTCATAAGAGAGAATTAAGCCGTGTTTAGCACAAACTATTAAACCCCGCAATTTATTCAACTGCGGGGTTTAAAATAATTTTAGTAATTTCTACAGTTCCAGATTGCCCTGTGAAACATCCTCATTTTGCTGCTGATTTTGTTTATCGGCATTTGCACTCTCTGAAGGTGTATTACTGTCGTCATCAGGGTTTATGATTTTATTTACCGAAACAACAGCATCATTGTCAACAAGGTTTTGAACCTTAACACCCGTAGCCGGTCTGCCCTGACATGAGATATCTGCGGCGCTTACACGGGTAACAATACCGTTTGCGGTTACAACCATAATATCATCATGCTCATCAACAATTGTGAGAGCCACAAGTCTTGAAGTTGCAGATTTAAATTTCGTTGCTATAAGTCCCAGGCCGCCTCTGTTTTGAGGTCTGAATTCACTCAGTTTGGAGCGTTTTCCAAAGCCGTCCGAGGTTACGACAAGCAAGTCCGCATCATAATCGCGCGGTACAACGTCACAGCCGATTATAGTATCTCCGCTTCTCAGCTTCATTGAGTTAACTCCGCGCGCAGAGCGTCCCAGAGGTCTTAAATCCTCTATTGAGAAGCGAATAGCCATACCGCATGAAGTACCGATAATTATTTCATCGTTATTTTGAGCAAGTTTTACCCAGTTAAGCGTATCGCCTTCTTCAAGTCCTATTGCGATTATTCCGTTTCGCCTTATGTTTACAAAGTTATCAAGACTAATGCGCTTAATATAGCCTTTTTTGGTTAACATAATAAGATTTGTATTCGGACTGAATTCGCTAACCGGTACAACAGCCGTTATTTGTTCATCCTGCTCGATAGGTAACACGTTTATAATCGGCAGACCCTTTGATTGACGCGAGCCTTCCGGAAAATCGTATACATTTAAGCTGTAAACAACGCCTTTTGAGGAGAAGAAAAGCACTTTATCATGCATCATTGCCGTAAAGAAATGATCAACGTCATCATCCTCTTTTGTTTTCATGCCGCCCTTGCCGCGGGTAGCGCGATTCTGACGTTCAAAAGTATCAAGAGAAATACGCTTGATATAGCCCTGACGCGTTATAAACACAGCCATGGCGGTATTCGGGGTCAAATCCTCAATATTCAACTCGCCCTGTTCGGGAAGGATTTGCGTTTTGCGATCGTCACCGTACTTTTCTTTATCTTCAAGAAGTTCTTGCTTAATCAACGCAAGCACCTTGTTTCTGTCGGCAAGAATTGCTTCGTACTCTGCAATTTTCTTGATTAAATCATCATATTCGGCCCTGATTTTATCTTGTTCAAGACCCGTTAAGCGCCTTAATTGCATTTCCAAAATTGCATTTGCCTGCTCGGTATCAAGCCCGAAACGCGACATTAAGCCATTTCGCGCTTCTTCAGTATTTTTTGACTTTTTAATAAGCTCGATAACCTCATCAAGCGCATTTAGCGCAATCATTAAACCTTCTAAGATATGAGCGCGCGCTTTTGCCTTTTTCAGGAAGAAAATAGTTCTTCTTGTAATAACATCCACCCTGTGCTCAATAAATTCGTTCAGAACTTCATAAAGGTTTAAAAGGCGAGGCTGTTGACCCACAAGTGCGACCATATTAACGCCAAAACTTGTCATAAGGGCGGTTTGTTTGTATAAATTGTTTCTTACAACATCAGGTTTAGCGTCGCGCTTAAGCTCGATTACCACCCTCATACCTTCGCGGTCGGACTCATCTCTGATATCTGATATACCTTGTATTTTGCCTTCTTTTACAAGGTCTGCAATCTTTTCAATTAGTGCGGCTTTGTTCACCTGATAAGGAATTTCGGTTACAACAATAGCCGTTCTTCCCTGACGTCCGTTACCGCCGGGCAATTCTTCAATTGAAGATACGGCAGACATTTTAATGGAGCCTCTGCCCGTTTCATAAGCTTTTTTAATTTCCGATGTACCTATAATTGTTGCCGCAGTAGGAAAGTCAGGACCTTTTATATACTGCATCAGACCTTCTGTGGTAATTTCTGGATTATCAATCATCGCAATTGTACCGTCCACAATCTCGCACAGGTTGTGAGGCGGGATATTTGTTGCCATACCGACAGCAATGCCCGATACACCGTTTAGCAAAAGCATGGGAAGTCGGACAGGCAAAACGGAGGGCTCTTGCAAAGAACCGTCAAAGTTTGGAGTAAAGTCAACCGTTTCGCAGTCTATATCAGCCAGCATTGAAGTTGTAATTTTATGCATTCTTGCTTCCGTATAGCGCATTGCAGCTGCCGAGTCGCCGTCAACCGAACCAAAGTTGCCATGACCGTCTATTGTTAAATACCTTGTGGCAAAGTCCTGAGCCATACGGACCAAAGACTCGTACACCGCACTGTCACCGTGCGGGTGATATTTACCGAGAACTTCCCCGACTATCCTTGCGCATTTTTTAAACGGTTTATCAGGTGTCATGCCAAGTTCGTTCATGGCAAATAAAATACGCCTGTGAACAGGTTTTAAACCGTCGCGCACATCGGGCAAAGCGCGCCCCACGATAACACTCATGGCGTAATCAATGTAGGAACGTTTCATCTCATCGCGGATGTTAACGGGAACAATTTTTCCATGGTCAAATAAATTAGTCTGGCTCAAAATTAAAACTCCTAAACTGCCTGTTGATAACATTTTACAACAAACAAAAGGGCATGACAAACACAAAATAAGCTTGTTTTTTAAATGTGATTTTAATACAATTTAAACTATGGAAAAGAAAATAAAAGCAGCATTGGTATTCGGAACGCGGCCCGAGGCGATTAAAATGGCGCCTCTTGTGAAGGAAATTCAGTCGCGAAAAGAACTTGAGGCGATTACCGTTGTTACCGCCCAGCACAGGCAAATGCTTGATCAGGTGCTTGAGCTTTTTGAAATAACGCCCGATTATGACCTGAATTTAATGAAGCCAAATCAAAACCTCTGGGGGCTGACATCTGACGTGCTTTTGCAGACAAAAGAAATCTATGAAAAAATCAAACCGGATATTGTCCTTGTACACGGGGACACAACAACCGCGGGCGCAAGCGCGCTAAGCGCATATTATGCAAGAATTCCCATAGGACACGTTGAAGCGGGGCTTCGGACATTTAACAAGGATTACCCCTTCCCGGAGGAGATTAACAGGGTTTTAGCGGATGCAGTAAGTGATTTGCACTTTTGCCCCACGGAGGGTGCCGCAAAGAATATTGAAAACTCGGGCATTAAGACCCCAAATTCAATTTATGTTACGGGAAACACAGTAATAGATGCACTTTTGTATACAGTAAATAACAGAGAAGCAAACCTTGATTTTATAGGATTGGATAAAAATTTAAAAACAATACTTTTAACTTCCCACAGGCGCGAAAATTTCGGAAAGCCGCTTGAGGAGATATGTGACGCGGTTTTAGAGCTGGTTAATAAAAACAAGGATATACAGGTGGTTTATCCCGTGCATTTAAATCCCAATGTGCAAAATACCGTAAGGGCAAAGCTTGGCGGGGTTGAGAGGGTAAAATTAATTGACCCGCTTGATTATGCGCCCTTTGCAACACTTATGAAAAAATCTCATATAATTTTAACGGACTCGGGCGGAGTACAGGAAGAAGCACCGTCTTTAGGCGTGCCCGTGCTTGTTTTAAGGGATGAAACGGAACGCCCCGAAGCGCTTGAATATGGTTGCGTCAAGCTTGTAGGCGCACACAGAGATAAAATCGTTTCAACCGTTGAAAAATTACTTAACGACAAAGATTTTTACAATACAATGAAGCAAGCCGTAAACCCTTACGGTGACGGACTTGCCTCAAAAAGAATTGCTGATATTATAATTAAAAAATTTAGTGCGTAGCGGAAATATCGCTTTAAGCTGCACTGTAGGCGCTAAGCGCATCGCTTATGGTAGCGGAGTCAGTCCCTTCTGATGACATACCCTGGCGCATTTCGTATATTATCATCTCGGCTGCGCTTACCGTACCGTCCTGATTTAAATCCATTTCATCATACTCTTCTTCATCTTCACTGTCTGAAGATGAGCTGCCCGAGCCCGAGGAAGAAGACTCCTCGCTTTGTGCCACGCTTTGCGTGTCTTGCGCGCCTTCTATTTCCATTCCCGCAGGTATACCGAGCGAACTTTCGTCAATTTTTGCAACGCTCTGTTCCTGTGTTTTATCGCCAAGGGCATCGAGAGTATCTTGAAAAGCCGTTTCAAAAACTTCCGTATCGGTTTTGTTAACCTGAGAGTAGGTGCCTATTGAATAAGCGCCCGCCACACTTTGTGAGTATATGGAATCAGATATTGAATCAACCATTTCAACCTCCTTTATGTTCATTATGACACAGGAGAAACACTATTAAATCAGACAAACAGTATACATTGTTTTGCATACCAAAAAGTATAAAAAAGCCGCCAAAGTGAAACAATGGCGACTCGATATGAACAATAAGATTTATCTTTTTGAAAATTGAAATCTTTTTCTCGCTCTCTTGCGACCGTATTTTTTACGTTCTTTAACTCTTGCATCACGAGTCAAAAGACCTTCTTGTTTTAATACGGGTTTGAATTCTTCGTTCATTTCAAGCAAAGCGCGAGAAATTGCATGTTTAATCGCATCAGCTTGAGCACAAACACCGCCGCCGACTGCTTTTACTCTGACATCAAGTTTATCCTGATTATCCGTTAAAACAAGCGGGCGATAAATTGCCATCTCAAGAGAAGGGCGATTTCCAAAATAACCTTTAAGAGTTTTACCGTTAATAAATACTCTGCCTTTGCCCGAGCTGACTTTTGCAACAGCGATTGAGCATTTTCTTCTGCCGGTTTTAACTACTTCTAATTTAGCATCTGCCATTATTACTTGTCTCCTTTGATTTCATATTTTTCCGGTTTTTGCGCTTCATGCGGATGTTTGTCGCCGGCATATACTTTTAATTTTGTGAACTGTTGCGCCCCTAAAGTATTGTGAGGCAGCATACCCTTGACAGCTTTTTCAATTGCACGTGTCGGGTCTTTTTCCATTAATGCCTTAAAGCTGATTTCTTTGAAGCCGCCGGGATAACCGCTGTGCGAACGATATAATTTATCTGTTTCTTTTTTACCGCTTACTTGAATTTTTGCAGCATTTATAACCACTACAAAATCACCCGTATCTACGTGCGGGGTGTATTGAGGTTTATTTTTACCGCGTAGAATATTTGCAACAGCAACCGCAAGACGACCGAGTGTTTGACCATCCGCGTCTATTACGTACCATTTTCTTTCAACTTCAAGCGGCTTTGCGCTAAATGTTTTCATTTATGTACCTTTCCTATGTATTTGCATGATTTTATATATTCAAAACAATCGCTGTAGCCCGTGTGCATAAGCACCAGAGCACAGGCATCCGCCGTAGCGCCCGCTTTAGACCTGTCTTTTGATTTTAAAATATCCAACATCGCTAGCGGTTCGAGGTTGTTTTTCTCGATCATAAGAAGCGTTCCGACGATTGTCCTTACCATATTATACAGAAACCTGTTTCCGATAATATCGATAATTATATATTTACCATCCTCACTCGAGCGTGCCTGCGCAAGGTAAATCTCACATATACACGCCGGGTTTTGGGATTTTGACTTAAAAGCACTAAAGTCGTGTGTACCTCTCAGATAAGACAGAGCGGTATCCATGCGTTTGCAATTTAGCGGATATCTGTAAAAAAGAGCATTATTATCAAATACGCACTCAACAAAATCATTTCTGATAACGTATTTGTAATGTCTGAATTTTGCAGACTTTTGTGCATGAAACGTGCTGTCCTTTTGAAATATATCATATACTCTGATATCTTTTGGCAAGAGCGCGTTGAGCGAAGTTAAAAACTTTATTTTATTTGTAATTTCAACCTCGCAGTCAAAATGCGCCACCTGGCAGCGGGCACTCACGCCGGCATCTGTTCTGCCTGAAAATATAGTGCTTATATTGTCTTTTATCAATGTGCAAAGTGCTTCTTCAAGTAAGTTCTGGATTGTATTCCCGCAGGGCTGTTTTTGGGAGCCGCGGTAATTTTTACCCAGATATTGAATTTTAAGCACATAGCGTCTTGTCATTACACAAGCTGGATTAGAGCCATCGGAGCCGCATCACCTCTGCGCGGAGCAAGTCTGTATATCCTTGTATATCCGCCGTTGCGAGTAGCATATTTCTTACCGATAACGCAGAATAATTGTCTTAAAACAGTTTGATAGGGAAGTTTTTGACCTTCTTGAGGAGTGTCGAAAATTTCTCCTGTTTCAAGATTCATATATTTGGAAGTTTCTTTATCAAAGATGAATTTTGCAGCCTGGCGGCGTGAAGCCAAATCACCTTTTTTTGCAAATGTAACTACATTTTCGGCATACGGACGAAGTGCTTTTGCCCTTGCCATAGTTGTTGTGATTTCGCCATGCAAAAACAACTCGGTAGCCAAAGAGCGAAGCAGCGCTTTTCTTTGATCAGCCGGTTTTGATAAACGATGTCTTTTACATTGGTGTCTCATTTTATATATCCTTTTGTTATATTAGTTCCAAATCATCCACACCTTCGGGATTTGGCTGAAGATCCAAACCTAATTGGTGCAGCTTTTCAATAACTTCATCAGAGGATTTCTTACCGAAGTTTTTAATGTTTAACAAGTCATGTTCTGACTTTTTCAAAAGTTCAGCCATAGAATTGATACTTGCTCTCTTTAAGCAGTTATAAGCACGAACAGAAAGCTCTAAGTCTTCTATTGTAAATGCCGGAGTATCATCCTGTACTGTTTCAACTTTTGCTTCTTCCTCAACTTTAACACTCACGGGAGCACCCGTAATTGCGGCAATTTGAGAAAAATGTTCAATTAAGAGATTAGCAGCTTTTGAAAGCGCCTGAGTAACGTCAATTGAACCGTTTGACCAAATATCAAGAGTTAATTTATCGTAGTCAAGGTTTTCACCTACACGAGCCGGCTCAACAACATAGCTTACACGTTTAATAGGCATAAAAGCGGCATCAATCGGAAGCATATCTATAGGCAATCCGTTTTTTTGCTCTTTTAAAACATCTTGAGTAACATAGCCTTTGCCCACTTCAACAACGATATCAGCGTGGATAGAACCGCCGTCGGCAAGTGTACAAATTAAGCAATCAGGATTAACGATTTTTACTCCCGAGGGAAGTTCGATGTCAGAAGCCAACACCGGTCCGGGTCTTGTAACATCAAGTCTTAAGTGCTGAACATCACGGCTGTCAGTTTTTACAACCAAACCTTTTAAATTCAGCATGATATCAATAACATCTTCAACCGCACCGGGGATGGAAGTGTATTCGTGTGTAATACCTTCAATCCTGACGGAAGTAACTGCGGCACCTTCAAGGCTTGACAAAAGTACTCTCCTTAAAGAGTTGCCGATTGTTGCACCGTAGCCTCTTTCAAGAGGTTCAATGACAAACCTGCCGTATTGAGAACCGTCAGAGCTGGTTGTCGTATTAACATTTTTAATTTTAAGTTCCATATTCTTTTTTCTCTCCTAATTACTATTTAGAGTAGTACTCAATTACAAGTTGTTCTTTGAACTCGGGGTCCATTTCTTCTCTTTGCGGCACCCTGTCGAAAACAATTTTTTGAGCGGCTTTATCTACATTTAACCATGCATATGAAAGCGCCATATCAATCGATTCTTGAACATTTTTTATGTAATTTTGGCTGTTTGATTTAACAGTAACTTCATCCCCTGCTTTCAGTAAGTAGGAAGGAATATCAACTTTCTTACCGTTAACCAGCACATGTCCGTGGTTAACAATTTGTCTTGCCTGACGTCTTGTAATTGCAAAGCCTGCACGGAAGATAACGTTATCAAGCCTTGATTCAAGCATTTGCAGCATTATTGTACCCGTAACGCCCGTTTTGCGGGAAGCGTTCCGGTAATATTTTGCAAACTGTTTTTCAGAAACAAGATAAGTAAGACGAATTTTTTGTTTTTCTTTTAACTGCAGGGCGTAATCAGAGGCTTTCTTTCTCATTGCACCATGCTGCCCTGAAGAATTTTGTCTCATTGACGATGTCAGTTTACGGTTGGACAAGTCCTTGACACCGAAATTTCTGTATAATTTATTTGTCGGTCCTGTATATCTAGCCAATTTTAGCTCCTTTTTTTTATTTGTTATACTCTTCTTTTCTTAGGAGGACGGCAGCCGTTGTGAGGAATTGGGGTTACGTCCTTGATAAGTGTTATTTCAAGACCTGCGGCTTGAATTGCACGGATAGCCGTTTCTCTGCCCGAGCCGGGTCCTTTTATAAATACTTCAACCTTTTTCATGCCCTGATCAACTGATTTTTTGGCAACAAGTTCGGCTGCGGACTGTGCTGCAAAAGGTGTTCCTTTTCTTGCGCCTTTAAACCCGCAAGCACCGGCAGAAGCCCATGCAACAGCGTTACCTTGAGTATCTGTTGAAGTAACAATTGTATTGTTAAAGGTGGATTGTATATGAACAACACCTTGTAATACGTTCTTTCTTTCTTTCTTTTTAGTTTTTGTAGGTTTAGCCATTATATTATCTTCCTTTTAGTTTATTTTCAAAATCGTCGCTATTTTAGCATGCTACTTTTTCTTATTTGCGATAGGTCCGGACTTTTTGCCCCTGCGTGTTCTTGCGTTGGTTTTTGTTCTTTGTCCGCGCACGGGCAGTTTTCTTCTGTGGCGCATGCCTCTGTAGGAATTAATTTCCGATAATCTTTTGATATTAAGGGATTCTTCTCTTTTAAGATCACCCTCTATTGTGTAGTGAGAAATCTCGTCTCTGAGTTTTTTAATATCGTCATCCGTCAAGTCGTCCGTTCTCAAGTCTTGAGAAATTCCGCAAGCCTCAAGGATTTTAGCACTTCTTGTCGGTCCAATGCCGTAGATGTAGGTTAGAGCTATAACCATTCTTTTGTTACGGGGTAAATCAACCCCAGCCAATCTTGCCATTTATTTTTATCTCCTATTGATTCTTTACTTAGCCTTGTCTTTGTTTGTGTCTGGGATCGGAACAAACAACCGTTATTCTTCCCCTTCTTTTAATAACTTTACAATTTTTGCAAATTGGTTTTACTGATGCTCTTACTTTCATTTTATTTTCCTTTATTTATTTTAATCTGTAGGTAATTCTGCCTCTGGTAAGGTCGTATGGTGTCATTTCAACTTTTACCTTATCCCCGGGCAATATTCTTATGAAATTTTTTCTGATTTTCCCTGAAATGTGCGCCAAAATCTCATGTCCGTTTTCAAGTTCGACTCTGAACATCGCATTGGGCAGCGATTCAAGTACTGTTCCTTCAAATTCTATTACGTCTTTTGACATTATCTTCCTTTATAAATTACGACATATTAAATCATACATGTTAAATTTTTCATTGCAAGGCTTTTTTATTAAGTTTTTTGGGTTTTTTGGCATTTTTTTAAAATTGTTTTTCTAAACTTAGGATATATTTAGTCGCTGCAACATGGTGATAATGTGCAATTTTAGAGGGTATTGACACTGTATTGTAACAAAATGTAAATATTTTAAAGTATCATAAATTTACTTATTCAACCACAACTTTACAATTTGACCTTAATATAATTTGAGTTAGAATTGATTTATGGAGAATTTTCAACAAAAAACAATGAATTTTATTGAACTGACAAGAGCGTACTCTCTCCCTATGTCGGTTGCGCCGTGGTTTCTTGCGCTAATCTGGGCGCAAATATACCTGCCAAACCCGCTGAATGCGCTTTTAACCCTTATAGGAGTAATTTGTGCGCACCTTGGTACAAATTTACTTGACGACTACATAGACGTGAAAAAAGAATTGAAGAAGGGCAAAACTTTTGACAATATTGACTTTGGCGCAATAAACAATAAAGCAAAACTCATTTTAAACGGCACTTATTCGCTTGAATCCGTATTTAAGATAATTTTAGCACTATATACTGCTGCGATTTTAATCGGCATATATTTTACAGCAGTAAGCGGACTGTGGATTCCCGTAATAATCCTTGCGGCGGGAGTTTTGTGCCTGCTATACCCTTATGCGACAAAATATTACGCTGGAGAGATGATAGTCGCCCTGATTTTCGGCCCGCTGCTTATGTGCGGCACATATTACGCTCTGTGCGGGCTTATATCCGTGAGAATTATGATTATGTCAATTTCAATAGGACTGCTCACGGCGGCGCTATTACACACTCATGCGATTATGGACTGGGAATATGACTGTAAAGTCAGAAAAAATACGTTTTGCAGACTTTTTAAAACAAAAGAAAACGCGATTTATGCACTTAAAGTCCTGGTTTGGCTCTCGTATGCAAATGTTATTTTCTTTACGCTCGGGGGCTTTTTGCACCCAAATGCGCTATACACGCTGATAACACTGCCTATAGCGGTTGAGTTGTTTAAGTCAATAAAAGAATATATTGAGGTTAAAGACGTTAAGTTTATTCCGCGCTTTTGGATGGGACCGATGGAGGACTGGGAAAACATTAAAAATAACCGTATGGAATTTTTTATGTACAGATTTTACCTTGCCCGCAACCTCTGTTTTCTGTTTTGCATAATTGCGGGAATTGCTTGCTATTTAAAATAAAAATCTGTATAATTGACCTATGATTAAGAAAATTTTTATAGCTTCATTTTCGGTATTAGTTTTTGGTGCGGGAGTTATTATGGCAAACTCGACTTTTACGCTTACGAGCGATTCAATAAAAAATAATCAGACACTTACAAACGAACAGGTGCTAAACGGCTTTGGCTGCAGCGGAGCGAATATTTCGCCGGATTTAAAGTGGCAGGGCGCGCCCGAGGGCACAAAGAGCTATGCACTTCTGGTTCATGACCCCGATGCGCCAAGACCTACAGGCTGGTGGCACTGGCTTGTTATAAATATACCCGCTTCAAAAACAGGGTTTGAAAAAGGCGAAAGACTTGCAGCGCCAATGCTTGAAACGGTAACGGATTTTAATAACACGGGCTACGGCGGCGCCTGCCCTCCCAAAGGACACGGCGTACACCACTATAATTTTACAATTTACGCACTTGATACGGAAACACTTGATGTGACCGTTGATACAAACCCCAATGAAGTTGAAAAAATTGTTAAAAGCCATGCTCTTGCAAGCTCGACAATTACGGCTTTGTATCAAAGATAATTTTTTTATAATATAATATCTTTATGAAAAAGATAGAAAATATTAGAAATTTTAGCATAATAGCCCACATTGACCACGGCAAATCAACGCTTGCAGACAGATTGCTTGAGCGCACAGGAACGATAGCTCAGCGCGATATGCAAAATCAGCTGCTTGATACTATGGATATTGAGCGCGAACGCGGCATAACGATTAAGCTCAACGCCGCAAAGATGAACTACCATGCAAAAGATAACAAAGACTACATTTTAAACCTGATAGACACCCCGGGGCACGTTGATTTTTCATATGAAGTTTCCCGCTCGCTTGCAGCCTGTGAAGGCGCACTTTTGATTGTGGACGCGACACAGGGGGTAGAGGCGCAAACCCTTGCGAATGTTTACCTTGCAATGGAGCAAAACCTTGAAATTATACCTATAATCAATAAAATTGACCTGCCCTCGGCGGATGTAGAGCGCGTGCGGGAGGAAATAGAAGAAGTTCTCGGGATAGACGGTTCAATTGCAATACCCGTAAGCGCAAAAGAAGGCATAGGGATTGATGAAGTGTTGGAAGCCATTGTGGCACACGTTCCTCCACCTGATGACACATCGGATAAGCCCTTGCGCGCGCTGGTTTTTGATAGTGCATATGACCAGTATCTCGGGACAGTTTGCTTTTTTAAAGTTGTTGACGGCTCAATCAAAATCGGCGACAAAATAAGATTTATGGCAACGGGTAAAGAGTTTGAAGTTGTCGAACTCGGTTTTTTAAATCCGAACCGCGTACAGGTAAACGAGCTAAAAACGGGCGAAGTCGGCTATTTTGCAGGCTCAATAAAAGAAATTACACGCTTTGTCGGGGACACGATAACACATGCGCAAAGCCCCGCAAGTGAAGCGCTTGAAGGCTATAAAGAGGCAAAACCGATGGTATTTTCAGGGCTTTACCCCGTAGATAACGACCAATACCACGACCTTAAGGAGGCGCTGGAAAAATTAAAATTAAACGACAGCTCTATCACATTTGAACCCGAAACATCTTCCGCACTCGGGTTTGGCTTCAGGTGCGGTTTTTTGGGCATGTTGCATATGGAAATAGCACAGGAGCGCCTCGAGCGGGAGTATGATTTATCGCTTATCACAACGGCGCCGAGCGTAATTTATAAAGTACACAAAACAGACGGCAGCGTGGTTGAAATAGACAACCCCTCCAACCTGCCCGCGCCGCAGTATCGCGACTATATTGAGGAGCCTTATGTAAGGGTAAATATCTTTACTCCGAATGATTTTGTCGGCTCGCTTATGGAGCTTTGCCAGGGTAAACGCGGTGACTTTATAAATATGCACTACCTTGATAAAAGCCGTGTCAATCTTGAATATCACATACCATTAAGCGAAGTAATAACCGATTTTTACGATCAGTTAAAATCCCGCTCAAAGGGCTATGCCAGCCTGGATTACGATTTTTATGCCTATAAACGCTCCGACCTTGTTAAAATGGATATATTGCTCGGCGGAGAAGTGGTAGATGCCCTGTCTGTCATTTGCCACAAAGACAGCGCCTACAACATAGGGCAAAAACTCGCCGCAAAGTTAAAAGAAATCATCCCGCGGCAAATGTTTGAAGTGGCAATTCAAGCTGCAATAGGCGGCAGAATCATTGCGCGTACGACAATTAAAGCAATGCGCAAAAATGTGCTTGATAAGTGCTATGGCGGCGACATTACAAGAAAAAGAAAACTTTTGGAAAAACAAAAGCGCGGTAAAAAGCGCATGAAATCGGTCGGAAGGGTGGAAATCCCGCAAGAGGCATTTATGGCTGTTTTGAGCCTTAATGAAGAATAACGTACGCCAATTGCGCCAAATATGCACTCTGCCCGTAATCACCATTTATAAAATACAAAGTCAGCACCGTAAAAGCAATGCTGACTTTATTTTAAGCTTTTAAAAAGCTATTTTAGATTTGCCCTAAAGAAGCTTTCAATTTTATCAAAAGGAATTTTTTCCATATTATCATACAAATCAACGTGATTTGCGCCGTCAACAATTAAAAGCTCTTTGTTTTCGCCTTTTAACTTTTTAAACGCATCTTCGCTAAAGTAGCGGCTGTGCGCATTTTGTCCGTGTACCAGAAGCACTGCCGACCTGATTTCACTGCTGTATGCTAAAATTGGCATATTAATTAAAGACAGAGTCGAGGTTGTATTCCAGTTTCCGTTTGAGTTGATTGAACGCTTGTGAAAACCGCGCTGTGTCTTGTAGTAACCGAAATAATCTTTTACAAATTGAGGTTCATCTCCTTTGATTTCGTCGGGAAGTCCCGCAGCTTTTGCATACGTACCGTTTTTAAAATCAATTGTACGCTGTTTGTTTAAGTTTTCTTTCAGCTCATAACGTCCGTTCTCGTCAAGCGAGTCAAAATAACCGTTTGCACTGACTCTTGTCATATCATACATAGTGACGGGTACAACGGCCTTTATTCTTGTATCCATGGCTGCGGCATTAAGTGCAAAACCGCCAAAGCCGCATATGCCGAGAATTCCTATTTTATTAGCATCAGCGATTTCTAAATTTGATAAATAATCAACTGCGGCGCTAAAGTCCTCTGTATTAATATCAGGCGAAGCAACGCTTCTTGGCTCTCCCGAACTTTCACCCGTATATGAAGGGTCAAAAGCAAGCGTTACAAAGCCGCGCTGTGCAAGAGTTTGCGCATAAAGCCCCGAAGCTTGCTCTTTCACTGCACCAAAAGGACCGCTTATTGCAATTGCGGGAAGCTTTTCGCCCTTTTTAATATTTTTCGGGGTGTACAAATCGCCCGCAAGTTCAATCCCGTACCTGTTTTTAAACGTAACTTTTTTCACGTCCACACTGTCGCTTTTTTTAAATGTTTTGTCCCAAGTGTCATTTTGTATCGTATCGCTTGCCATAACCATAGAAACACCTCCTATAATAAATCCTGCTATCAATAGTAATAAAAAAACGTATTTGTGCATTTTTTACCTCATTCGCACTAACATAATTTTATTATGAACGAATTTTTGATAATAGCAAATACTTATAATGAATTATTAAATATGCCTATCGGTTATATGTTAAAACTTAAACTCATATATCTTAGCCTGCATTTTGAGTATAGCTTCGAGTTTTGTTTCTACTCCGAGTTTTCTGTATATTCTTGACAGATGCATTTT
>CASGEP010000010.1:50580-53558 GCA_949300515.1 uncultured bacterium | reverse complement strand
TATCATTTTCAAATCCTTTCATATTTCACTATTACTTAACTTTTACCCCCTAAGGGGAAGGGGAATAATCCCCTATAAAATATCGAATTTGAAATATGTTGAAACTTTTAATAGTGCTTTATATAATTCGCTATACTTAGTTTTTAATGTTTTTGTACCTATATTATTTCTTGTTATCTCAGTTAATTTGAAAGTGTGTGAACCAGCTTGCAATTCTAATATATTAGCTTTATTCATAACTTCTTTGACTTTGGCTATTCGTTCGTCTTTAAGTTCTTTTAATTCCGCTATTTTGCTTTCGAGTGATTTAATTATTTTTGCTTCTTCTTCAAGATTTAAGTCTGTTGTGATAACGATATTTTGCATAGTTTTGCTCCTTATATTTGCTTTTGTATTACTGCAAACCCGTACGCTGTTTGCGATTTCATGATGTACCCTTTTGGCTATCTTGTCAAGTTTATGGTATAATCTTTGCAGCATTACTTAACTTGACAAGATAAAACTAATTAATAAGCTATAATTAAAGCAGGAGATAAACCCATGAGAAAAACAAAAATAAAAGTTCCTCCTAAATATAAAGTTCCTGATGAAATTAGAAACAGGGTAAGAGGTTTCATGAATGACTTTATGACGGAACAAAACATTACAAAATCAGCATTAGCAGAATTAATGCATGAAAAATTGGGAAGGTCTGGATGCCGTCCAAGTCTTGTCAAGAAGTTTTCAAATGCTACCTTTCAGCTTGCAGAAGTCATGGAAATTTTAGACCTATTTAATTATGAATTGAAAATAGTTCCTAAAACCTCGATAGAGGCATCTGAAAATAAAGATTAACGTAAAAATTAAGCTTCTCAGAAAATTTTTTAGCAATTCTGACAACTTTTACCTATTTTAGGCTATAAGCTCATCTTATTTTTGTTTTTTATAGTCTGTAAATTTAATGTATGAAATAATATCGGTAATTTCTTCTTTGGCGTAGCTTAACCCGGCAAGTAAAGTGCTTATTTTATCATATTTATTCATGTCATCAGGTATGATTTTTGATTTATTAGACGTTTTTTGCGTAGCTGGTTTCATGTTCTCAAAAATTAAGGATAAAGAAATTTCAAGTGCTTCAGCAAGTTTAATTAATGTTTCAACCCTTGGCATAGATTTAGCATTTTCTAGGTCTGATATTACCCCTATGCTAACACCAGTAATTTTATTCAATTCTCTAATGGTAATATTTTTTTCATTTCTTTTATTTGCAATAAAAGCACCAATTTGATTTAAAATTAGCTGTTCATATATTTTTGCCTGTTTGCTTATGTCTTCTGTATTTTTCAACGGGGATTCTCCTTTTGTATATCATACTACTCTTTTAACCGTTACGTGTCAAGAAAAAATGAACTTGTTCGGAAAATAATGTAATTTAATACTTAAATCAACGAACACGTTCGACAAAACTTGACAAAACAAAAAATATGTTGTATAAATATAATATGACGAACACGTTCGGCAAAAGATGTACAAAAAAAGAAAGGATATTTATGAATATGTTCAACATTATGACAATTAAAGAATTTGCAAAAGCCATTGGTCGAGGCGTAAGCACGATTTATGATTGGAAAAACAACGGAACAATACCAGCGAATTGTTTCAAACAAATCGGTTCAATTTGGTACGTTAAAATTGATGAAATTAAAGTTTTTATTGCGTCATAAGGTTCAATTATGGCTGGTAAATATAAAAACAATATCAGAAAAGACAAGCGTGGCGGTTATTCTTATAAAATAACAGTGGCAGGAGGGCAATATCAGGGTGCTTGTAAGAACTGTTACTCAAGAGAAAAAGCTCTTGCTTATGTTGCTAATTTAAAAGCCGAATTAAGAAATAAAGAAAAATTATCTAACGATAAAGTCATAACAATAGGTGTATTGGGTGAAAAATACAGACAATACACCCTTGCAAAGAATGGGGATATAAAGCACGTAAGGTCTAAAGTTAAATTCTTCAATGAATATTTTGGCATTACAACACCAGCAGTAGATATTAAAAGAAGCGATATTGATAGACTTATAAATTATTGCAGAACCGTAAAAAATCACAAAGACACTACTATCGATAGATACATTAGTGCTCTATCTAAAATGTATAATATTGCGATAGACGATGAAATTCTTCTAAAGAATCCTTGTTCTAAAGTTAAAAAATTAGGATTATATAACCAACAGAATTTTAAATTTTGGAATAAAAATGAGATTTTAGCTATTAAAAAAGTTTCTCCACTCTGGCTTGTTGATATGATAGATTGTGCTTTAATTACGTCATTAAGAAGAGCAAATATCCGTCTGTTTAATAAAGATTGGGTTGATTGGGAACGCAATAAAATCATAGTTCCTTGCGAACACTCTAAAAGTAGAAAAGCCATAGAATTGCCTATGGGTAAAAAGCTAAAAGAAATTATTGCAAGAAATTTTGATGATAACGATACAGAATATGTATTTATCAATAAATCAAGAAAAACTCCACGTAGCGAAAAAACCTTAGAAAATAAGCTTAAAGAATCTTGTGCGTTAGCAAATGTTAAATACTATGGTTGGAATGGATTTAGACATACTGCTGGGACTCGTATGGCTCAAGCTTGTGTTCCAATACATGAAATTCAAAGCTATATGGCACATTCAACACCACTTGTTACACGAAAATATTTGGATAATAGCTATACAAATAAAATTGCAGCGATGGAAATTTTAGAGGGGTATTAAAAAATGAGTACATAGTTGAGTACATAGTTAAATCCAAAACGCTGTCCAGCTTGGGTTTAAGTAATGTCGACGGGGGGACTTGAACCCCCACAGATTTCTCCACATGCACCTCAAGCATGCGCGTCTACCATTCCGCCACGTCGACAGATAATCAAAACTATTCAATTGTCACTCTGTCTTGTGGCGCAATGGTAGAAATTTGAACTACGCACTCCACGTCTTCGCGCTTGC
>CASGEP010000010.1:0-50537 GCA_949300515.1 uncultured bacterium | reverse complement strand
TCTGTCTTGTGGCGCAATGGTAGAAATTTGAACTACGCACTCCACGTCTTCGCGCTTGCCGCCACGTCGACAGATAATCAAAACTATTCAATTGTCACTGCTGCAAGCTCACCTCAAACAAGGGTGAATTACATATTATGCCTCGTACTTTTTAAACAAAAGTGAAGCATTGTGCCCGCCAAAGCCAAACGAGTTTGTAAGAGCGTATTTTACTTCGGATTTCACAGCCTTGTGCGGAACGTAGTTCAGATTTGCAACCTCGGGATCCTGATTATCGAGGTTGATAGTAGGCGGAATCATGCCTTCCTGAATTGCCTTAATGCAAACTATGGACTCGGCGGCACCCGTAGCACCCAGCATATGCCCGTGCATACTCTTTGTTGAGGATACTTTTAAGTGTTTATTTGTATCAAGGTCGCCAAAGACCCTTGCTATAGCCTTTGACTCGGCAACATCGCCAAGCCCCGTGCTTGTACCATGTGCATTTACATAGTCAACATCCTGAGGTTTTATGCCTGCATCGGCAACCGCAAGCTCCATTGCCTTAGCGGCTCCTGAACCCGAGGGGTCGGGCGCTACGATGTCGTATGCATCTGCAGTTTGACCGTAACCGACTATTTCAGCGTAAATCTTTGCGCCGCGCGCCTTTGCGTGCTCTAATTCCTCAAGAATTATAATTGCTGCGCCCTCGGACATTACAAAACCGTCTCTGTCAATATCATAGGGGCGTGAAGCCTTTTTAGGTTCGTCATTTCTTTTTGAAAGTGTTCTTGCCGACGTAAACGCACCAATACCAAGGGTTGTAATAACAGCTTCCGAACCGCCTGCGATGATTATATCGGCATCGTTGTATTGAATAGTTCTAAAAGCATCGCCCACACAGTGCGCTGAAGTGGCACAAGCCGTAACAATTGCCTTATTTACCCCTTTTGCGTGGTGGCGCATGGAAATTCTGCCTGCGCCCATATCGGCAATCAGCATGGGAACAGTAAAGGGAGAACACTTTGTGGCACCTTTTTGTAAAATACTGTGGTGCTGTTTTTCAAAAGTGTCAAAACCGCCTGCGGCAGACCCGACTATAACGCCATAGCGATACGGGTCTTCCTTTTGTGAATCGATTTTTGAATCTTCGACGGCCTCATCCGCAGCAACAACGGCAAACTGAGTAAACCTGTCCATGCGCTTTGCATCTTTAGGATCAAGTTTACCCCAGCTTTCAAAGTCTTTAATTTCACCGGCAATGTGTACGCTGTGACCTTCCAGAGGAATTCTCTGTATAGTATCAATTGCACTTTTGCCTTCAAGCATGGCATCCCAGAATTTTTTCGTGCCATATCCGTATGGCGTTGCCATACCCATGCCTGTTATTACTACTCGTCTTTTCCTGTTCTCCATCATTAGTTCCTTAAACTTTCAAAACAAAAAGTTACAAATCGATGCAATCTCATTGCAACTTTTTTGCAAATGAAATTCGTGTCTGAATATTTTAATTATGAATGAGAGTCGATATAATCAACAGCATCTTGAACTGTTGCTATTTTTTCAGCTTCTTCATCAGGAATTTCGCAGCCGAACTCTTCTTCAAAAGCCATAACCAATTCTACCGTATCCAGTGAATCCGCACCAAGGTCGCCTGTAAAGCTTGCTTGCGGTGTAACAAGATTTTCATCGACACTCAATTGGTCAACTACAACTTTTTTTACTCTGTCTAATGTGCTCATTTTTACCTCAATTAAATAATACTAACTAACTTACTTTAATGATTATACAAGGCACATGATTATTTTGCAAATTATAAATTAAATGACCCGATAAATGTGATTATATGCACGTTTCAGCCGGGCTAAGCCGCCCGGGTAATAAATATTTTATGTTAATTTTTTTTACAATTCGCATACCATGACAATAAATTAGCGTATCGAATTGATACGCTAATTATCCATCTCTCTATTATTCTCCGTACATTTTCAAAAAATGCTAGTTGCTGGCTGTCCAGATAGCATCTCTTGTTAATTTTGAGTTTACAACTTCCTGTGAGATATTTATATTAGAAGGAGTAAAGATAAAGACAAACTCGCCGATTTTTCTTTGAGAGCCGTCAAGAGCATGTGTGCAGCCGCATAGGAAGTCTACTATTCTTTGAGATTGTTCTCTGTCAAGCAATTGCAGGTTTAGGATAACTGTTTTTCTCGACTTGAGGGCTTCTACAATATTTATTGACTCGTTAAACGCTCTGGGTTCAAATACTATCACCTCATAACCGCGGTTTGCACCGTGCAATACCCTTAAATTTCCGCGCTCTCTTGTTTCTACAGGGTTTTGAGCTTCAAAATTTCTTTTAAGTACGTTTGTACCGTCAGTTTCGTACTCGTTTTCATACTCATCGTTTAACTCGCCGAACTCGTTTTCATCCGGATTGTCAAAACCGAATAAGTTATATAAAAACTTAAATTTTTCTCCTATGCCTGCCAATTTCTTTTCCTCCTTTATGAATTTTCAAATAGTATTCTTCCTAAACGTATCATCGTTGCGCCTTCATCAAGTGCAATTTTGAAATCATGACTCATTCCCATGGAAAGCTCCGCAAGATTGTATCTGTCTTTTAACTCACTCATCTGCGAGAAGAGTCTGCCCAGCTCTTTTTCATCTTCAATGTTGGGCGCAATATTCATAAGCCCGACAAGTTCCAGACAATCAAGCCGCCTGATTTCATCAATTAAATTATCTAACTGAGAAGGTGCAATTCCAAATTTCGATTGTTCATTTGCATTGTTAACCTGAACAAGAATCTTTTGGACAATATTTTTTTCTGCCGCACATTTTGCTATCTCTTGTGCCAACTTTAGTGAATCCACACTGTGAATATATTCAAAAAATCCAACAACATGTTTCACTTTATTCGTTTGTAAATGTCCAATAAAATGATAAGTCGAATTTCGCCTTATTTCATCGTCTAATTTGTTGATTTTTTCTACCGCTTCAAGTGCGCGGCTCTCGCCAAAATCTCTTAATCCGACACTGTAAGTGTTTTTTATACACTGTTCATCGTAGTACTTTGTAACGGCGATTATCCTTACATTTCTTCCATCAACAATTTTCAAAATGCGACCGAGATTAGTTTGTATTGTACCTTTTGTACACACTTATCATTTCCCCGTTGTCCGCGCGTTTGCACGACCTTTACATTATATGCCCATTTTCTTGTTATGACAACATTTTGTTTACTGAACATATTGTTGTATAGACACTTTTTCTCAAAACATGCATGGGCACATGATTTGAGTATGTTCATTCATTGGTAATATTTCTTAATAATACGTCAAAAAGACACTTAACAATGCTTTACAAGAAAAAATCATCCGTCGGGATGAGATAATTTTTATTCAACTTAAAACAACCGCCAAAAACAGTGCACAAAGACACATAAACACAGCGGCATTAAAAGCATTAAAAAAACTAGACAATAAGCTCGCGCATTTCTTCTATTGCGCGCTCAAGCCCGACAAAAACAGCCCGCGAAATAATGCTGTGTCCGATATTAAGCTCAATCAGCCCGTCTATTTCAAGCATGCGATGCACATTTTCATAATTCAAACCATGACCCGCATTAACTTTAAGACCGAGGTTTTGCGCAAGCGCTGCCGCGGTTTTCAGTTTTTCAAACTCGTCTTTTTCCCCTTCTTTATTAAACGCGTTTGCAAAAGCACCCGTGTGCAGCTCTATAAAATCCGCCCCGCAGTTGTGTGCGGAGAAAATTTGTTTCTCGTCAGGGTCAATAAAAAGACTTACCACAATTCCCGCCTTATGGAGCGGTTTTATAAAATCTTTTATGTAATCTTCCTGTGAAAATACGTCTAATCCGCCCTCTGTCGTCACTTCCCGTCTTTTCTCGGGAACAATACAGCATGAGTATGGACTGTTATTTATTGCTATTTGCTGCATTTCAGGGGTTGCAGCCATCTCAAGGTTAATGTTTGTTTTAATATTTTTTTTAATCTCATCAAGGTCAGAGTCTTTAATGTGGCGCCTGTCCTCGCGAAGGTGGATTGTAATTGCACTTGCACCCGCACGCTGGGCAATAAGCGCCGCATCAAGCACACAAGGTTCAAGCCCGCCTCGTGCGTTTCTAAGGGTTGCAACGTGATCAATATTTACTCCCAGTTCCATAATCCAGATAATAGCACACTTTTTAAAAATTTAAAACTGGTACAAATTGACTATTTATCATGTTTTTATGGACTAAATAAAAATTTCATATATAATAAATGTAAAATATTGTAAATTTCATTTTATGAGAACAAAGCGTGATTTGTCCAAAATGCAAAACTGAAGTAAGCTCTCAAGATGTTGTTTGCCCCGGATGCGGTCTGAGGCTTAAGTTCAAGTGTCCGCGCTGCGGCAACTACACAAGAATAGGTTCATCCTCCTGTTCCGTGTGCGGTTTTACTTTTGTAAAATTCTGCCCCAAGTGCGGCAGTGCAAACTATGCCTCAAGCCCCGAGTGTAGAAAGTGCTCTTTTGTTTTTAACACTCCGGCACAAAAAAAAGAGGATACCAAGCCCGAAAATACGAAACAAAACGCAAAACCGCCGCTTGAGAAACCGAAAGAAAAAATTCAAATCCTGAAACCTAAAGAAAAAGAGGTTTTAAAGCAGAAAAAAGAGCCTGAAATCAAAGAACAAAAACAGCAAAAACTTGCGGTTTTTATAGACTTTATCAATCTCGAACCGCTTTTTGAAAAATACAAAGACGAGGAATTCAGACAAAAAGTCGTTTTGAACATTAAAACATCGGTAAAGCTCGGTTTTAACGTTTCCTGCGAGTTTATAAACCCCCACACCGTGGTATTTAAAATCCCGCATACAAAAAATTTCAGATTTTTAGACAAAGTAAGGCTCTTTAGCGAGGAGTTTGAAAAATTCAACAATATTTTAAACGAAACTTTAGGGGTAGCAATAAACTATAAATACGCGGTTTTAAAGGAAGATGAGTACTTTGAAGCGCGCTCGCCCAAACAGCTTGAATCGGGAATAGAAAAGGATATTATAACCTCGGAAGGCGCCTATTCGGTGCTGTCATCCGAAATCCCGCTTATTAAAATATCTCCCGTATCTTATAAAATGGTGTTTTTAGACCAGCAGCCCGTATTTTCCCAGAGCGAGTGCCAGAGGGATGATGTCGCGCTTGAGATGGTGCTTGATGCCATAAATGACAGCTCAAGCGAGATTAAGGCGATTTCGATAAATGCGCCCAGAGGCTGCGGAAAAACCCACCTTCTTGATAAAATGTACAAAAGACTCGAAGGAGAGGCGCATATTGTACTCAAGGGGCACTGCTGCGCCTTAACTCAGGTTACTCCGATGGGGTTAATTCAGGACGTATGTTTGTCGCTGTTTGATTTGTCTTTTGCCCCGAGCCGCTACGAAAAAAGGGTTCAGGAGCTTAAAGACGTACTTGGAAAAAATCTCTCCGGACACATTGCTCAGGAGAAAATCGACACCCTTGTAAATATTGTATATCCGCTAAAAGAAGCGTATTACGAAAATATTCTGGAAAACAAGAAAAAAACTTTTCAGGATTTAAAAGACATTCTTGTGTACTTAAAGTCAAAAAACAGGCTCACTCTTGTAATTGACGATTTTGATTTAATAGATGAAACGTCTTTTGATTTTATAAAATTTCTCATTGAAAACGACTACTTTAAAACAGGCGCAAAGCTTGTTTTGACCTACAGAAATCAACACGCCATCCAGATGTATATAAACAGCGAAAAACTCCCCAAAAAAGCCTGTTTAAACATCAATCTGGCACAAAAAGAAGCACCCGATGTCAGGGATTATATAAAATCACAAATCGGCAGCTACGATATTTTGCCGCTTGCCGTTCTAAATCAGATTATTTTAAATGCTCAGGGTAATTTTGCCTATGTGGAGCAGGTTTTATACGATTTAATCGAAACAAAAGTATTGAGCTTAAAAAATAAAGAATTTGTGTTTGACTCCAAACAGGAGTCAATGTATATTGCAAACAACTTAAAAGAGCTTATGGATAAGCGTTTTTCTTATCTGAGAGAAAACCATGGCAGAGAGTATGAGTTTTTAATGGTTGCCTCAATGCTCGGAGGTAAATTTACAAAGTCGCTTATGGAAAAGGTTTTTGAGCTTGAACTTGAAAACTTCGAGCGGCTCGCTGCGTTTTTGGAGAAAAACGGCTATATAAAACGAATAACGGAAAATATTTTTGAATTTAAAAATTCGCTCGTCTGGTCGCTTGCATACGCGGTTGCAAAGGACGACAGAGAACTGCTTGAGGCGCACAAAAAACTCCTTGGCGAAATTTGCAAAAGAACCGTTTCATCCCCCGCCATCCCTTCGCTTCTGGCACAGATAACGGGGGAAAAAGACCTTGCATTCAGCCTTTGGACAATGAGCCTTAAACTTGCCTCCTACATTGGTGATGTAAGCTTTTATACTCTGTGTCAGAAACAGAGCCTTATTCTTTTAAAAGATGTGAAAGTGGCAAATTTTGACTACATTAAAAACAACATCTGCGAGCGCCTCGGAAAGCTTACTTACCTTAAAAACCCTAAAGAAGCCGTAGAGTACCTTTCAAATGCAATTGTGAGCGCGCAAAAAAAAGAAAATGACAGCAAAGTTGTTGAGCTGAGCGGTTATTTAATTCAAAGCTGCAAAACCGCGCAAAATTATCCCGCAATAGTGGAAACGGTGGATGCCGTTCTTGCAATATACTCTAAACCGAAACAGGAGCTGCAAAGAGCACTTATTAAAACAAGAAAACTCGAAGCGCTTTTACAGCTTGGCAACTGGTCTGAAATAGCAAGCATTGTAAACAATGAAGTAAACCCCGTTTTGCAAAAGTTTTTAAAACACCCGAAGAAAAACGACTTTGCAACAATAAGAGAAGTGTATGAAACATGGATAATGTCCAATATTATCCTTGCGGAATCCTACGCCCAGCAGGGAAGCCCCCTTTCTTTCGAGCTGATTGAAGAAATAAGAAAAGAATTAAATAAAGATAAAACTCACAGCCTCACAAAACTTAAAATGCATCTGGCGCTTACTTTTGCCTGCGCACAGACTTCAAGAGGGTTTATAAAAGACTCCGATGAGATTTTGCAATCGGTGCTGAAAGAATTTTCATATGCCGTAAATAATTTAAAACTTGTTTCAAAATGGAATCTCATAGATATCTTTAACAAGATTTTTTCCGGAAGCTTTGAAAACATTAAGGAAGATTTGTTTGAAGCGGTTACTTTTGCAAACAACTGCGGGGATGAGTATACGAAAAATATTTTAAAAACCATGCTCGCCTATGTTCTTTTAAAAGAAAACAACGCCCTTCGCGCGCTTGAGATATGCGCCGAGCAAATGACTTATTTTTCAGAGAAAAAAATCGCCTTTGGCGCCCTTTTGGCCTGGTATATAAGCGCAAAAGCAACACTTCCGACCTCAGGCTCCGACAGGTGCATTGAAATATGCGAAAAAGCCGTCGCAATTTGCGAAAGCGCCAAAATCAGCAGTATTAATTTTAAAATACTCTTTCAGGAACTTCTCTCGCGCTCTTATCTTCAAAAAAATGACTTTGATAATGCAAAAATGTACTGTGAACTTGCCCTGCAGGATGCAAGCGCAAACGAGCTGATATTCCTGCAGATGTGCTTATACCGCCTGAGGGCAAATATTATGCAGGACTCAATCGCACACATTGAAGACAGCAAAAAGCTTGCCGTCGCCCAGAATACGACAAGAGTTTATGAAAAAGCCCTCGGCTTTGCTTCCAAGCTGGGGCTTGAAAAACATCAGTACACCATACAAAAGGAACTGACGGCATTTCGGGCTTATTGTCAATTAAAACGCATAAGCTGATTGACACAAAATAAAAATTTAACTAGAATCTAACTATGAACCAAGATACACCACAACATATGTATAGTGCGGTTCCGCCCACAAAAATGAGAAACCGCGAGGAGAAATTCAGGGAAGCAAAAAACATCCCCTTTTGGCATTTTGTCGGTGATATTGTTTTTGCAAAGATGATTGAAGCGCGCTTTTATTCGGTGATGTATAAAAATCTTGATAATCTTGAACAGCGCGATAAAACAAAAGCCACAATATTCTATGCTCCCCACAACAACTGGTGGGACGGGGTTTTGGCGTATAATATCGTATACAGGATAATTAAAAAAGCAATAGATAAACCGCGTTTTCGATTTATGATTGAGGAAATGAACAGATTTCCGCTTTTTCAGTATGTGGGGTGTTTTCCGATAAACAAAAAATCCCCGCAGGCGTCTATGAAATTCCTTCAATATGCGGTAACAACACTTGACAGTCCGGATATTGCCTTCTGGATTTTCCCGCAGGGAATAATCCGTCCGCCGATGTACAGACCGGAAATTTTTCAGTCCGGACTTGCATATATTGTAAAAGAAGCGGTAAAAAAATTCGGCGGGGTTAATCTTGTGCCCGTTGCCATAAACTACACATTTTTAAGGCAGGACAGACCCGAAATACTTATAGAATTCGGCAAACCGAGAATTATGAAAGACTCCTCTTTTAACAGAAAAGAGCTGACTCATACTCTTGAGCGCGAATTTGAGCAATTTTTAGATAAGCAGCAGGCTGATATTTCAAGCGCAAATTTTGAAGGCTACCATTATTTATACAGGCAAAAACTCAAATGGTGGCGCTACATTGAGCAGAAATTAAAAACAAAAGGACTGAAAAACAAAGAAATAATAGACTTAAAATAGGAAACAAATGAAAAAATACTCTGTCGGAATAGATTTAGGCGGGACAAAAATCCTTGCGGGCATTGTCGAAAAAGAAAGCGGCAAAGTGCTTTTTGAAGTTAAAAATAAAACAAAAAAAGAAAAAGGCAACAAAAAAATAACCGCAAAAATTATTGAAACGCTGGAGGAACTTTTTGAAACCTCAAATGTGCCGAAAGAAGAAATCTCATCTGTCGGCATAGGTCTTGCGGGTCAAGTAGAGAGAAACAAAGGGATTTTAATCAACGCGGTTAACCTTGAGTGTAAAGACTTAAATATAAAAGAAATCCTTGAAGAAAAGTTCTCAATACCCGTAAATATAGGAAACGACGTTGAAGTTGCCACATTTGGCGAATTAAAATTCGGCTCGGGCATCGGCTACAAAGACATTGTCTGTATATTTGTAGGCACGGGTATTGGCTCAAGCATTGTAAAAGACGGTAAAATCCACCTTGGCGCAAGCCAGAGCGCAGGTGAAATCGGGCATATAATTGTCGATTTAAACGGCAGAGCATGCGCATGCGGTGCAAACGGA
Source organism: uncultured bacterium (assembly GCA_949300515.1). Classification (GTDB taxonomy): domain Bacteria; phylum Cyanobacteriota; class Vampirovibrionia; order Gastranaerophilales; family Gastranaerophilaceae; genus Galligastranaerophilus. Next base: position 41,211 of record CASGEP010000010.1, on the reverse strand, counting down.
TGTCTGGAAGCTTACGCTTCAAGAAGCGCCATCGAATCAAGAATTTTAGGCGCGGTAAAAAAGGGCAGAAAATCAATCATAACAGAGCTTGCAGACGGCAAAAGCATAAGCTCCAAACACATCAAAAAGTCGCTTGAAGCACATGACGAAGTTGTGACACAATATGTAAATGAGGCAATAGACTACCTCTCGGGCGGTATTGCAAGTGTTATAAATTTCTACAATCCCGAGCTTATAATCCTTGGCGGCGGACTCATTCAAAGTATTGACGATTTTTATTTGCAGACAATTAAAAAAGCCCGCGCAAAAGCACTCCCTACTCCCGCGCTTTCTATAGAGTTCAAAAAAGCGTCCCTTGGCGACTATTCGGGTGTAATAGGAGCCGCACTTTTAGAACAGAGGGTTATCTGATAAAAATTTTTGTGCAATACTTAATCTATGTCTAACGATTTAACAAATATACAAATTCCCGCACTGAATCGTTTTTTAGCGCTCAACGGCGTTTCAAAACTCTCTTTAAGCGCGCTTAATAACCCCCTAAGGCTTCTTATTTTTAAAGCAATCCTTAAACAAAATAAAAAAATACTCTACATCACCCCGAGCGAACAGGAAGCGCTGAAATTTCAAAAGGATTTGGAAAATTTTTGCGAGATTGAAGCTAAAATTTTTCCCTCTCAGGAGATAAATTTTTACGATGATGTGGAGAAAAATTACTATATTTGTCAGGAGCAAATAAACGTTCTTTTAGGCTCTTATGATGTTGTTTTGGCGCCTATCCGCTCGCTTTTTGAAAAATTTGCGTCAAGAAATTTTTATGAAAAAAACTCTGTCAAAATAAGGGTAAACGAGGATGTTGACTATCAAAAACTTATAAAATCCCTCTCGAAACTCGGCTATAAACGTACCACAAGTGTTGTTGACACTTCGGAATTCAGTGTAAGGGGCGATATTTTAGACATCTACACCCTTGATAAAAATCCCGTGAGAATAGAGTTTTTTGGCGACACTGTTGAGGATATAAGATATTTTGACCCGAAAACCCAGCGCAGCTTTGAAAAAGCACAAGAGATAACAATTTACCCTCTCTATAAATTTTTGCCCGATGAAAACACTACTGGAGATTTCAAGCAAAAACTTCTAAAACAGGCAAAGGGTACAAACAACGAACTCGCGCAGGATATTTACAATCAAATTTGCGAGAAAATAAATGAAAGCGGCTATTTTGACGGCATTGAATATTATCAGAGCTATTTAACAAACTCCCTGTGCAGCCCTCTTGAATATTTTAAGGATTATGTCGTAATTCTTGACGAGTCATCTCAAATATTTGCAAAATTTGAAAATCTTGATAAAGACTTTTGCGAACAGTATCAAAAAGAATTATCTTCAAACCTCAAATTGCCTTTATTAGAGCTTAATCACACAAGATACGACGAATTTATCCGCGATATTAAAAAATTTAAAACAATCGGATTTGACAACTTTTTAGACGATGATTACGACAAACTGATTGAGTTTGAAACCTCGCTTGCGCCGATTTTTTCTTCCGATATGGAAGAAATAGGCATATATATAAAAAACAATCTGAAAAACAACTGTAAAATATTCATCTGCACCGACTACCCCAAACGAATAAAAGAAGTGCTGAACGAGCAGGAAATATTTTCAGACAACGTTTTAATTAAGCCCTCTCTCAGCTTTGGCGGAGGAATTATCGATTTTGACGACAATTTTGAAATTCCCAAGGGAAGATATATATTTTTATCCGACAAAGAACTTTTTAACAAGCGCTCAAAAGACGTCACCGTAAGAAAATATTTTAAAAACAAACAATCTCAGGACTACATAGACTCGATAAACGATATAAAAGAAGGCGAATACGTAGTGCACTCAATCCACGGGGTGGGCATATACAAAGGGCTTACAAAACAAGAGATTGACGGCGCAAAAAAAGACTATCTTGAAATTGAATTTGCAAATAACGATAAACTTTTTATGCCGGCGGAGCAAATAAATCTTCTCTACCGCTACAGAGGTTCAGGCTCAATAAAGCCCAAACTCTCCAAAATGGGCGGAAGCGCATGGGAAGCGACAAAATCAAAAGCAAAGGCGGAAGTTGAACTCATAGCGCAGGATTTACTTGAACTCTATGCAAAAAGACAAATGTCACAGGGAATTGCCTTTGACCCCGATACAACATGGCAGTTTGAAATGGAGGATGCCTTTGAATACACCGAAACACCCGATCAAATGAAGGCAATAATAGACACAAAAGCGGATATGGAAGCCGCGCGCCCGATGGACAGGCTGATTTGCGCCGATGTCGGTTTCGGTAAAACGGAAATCGCCATAAGGGCGATGTTTAAAGCTGTTATGTCGGGCAAACAAACGGCACTCATTGCCCCGACCACAATACTTACGCTCCAGCACTACCAGACAATTTATGAAAGGTTTAAACCCTTTAGTGTCCGGGTTGAGCTGCTCTCACGATTTAAAAGCGCAAAAGAACAAAAACAGATTGTAAAAGAAATAAACGAAGGCACGGTTGATGTCGTAATCGGCACGCACAGGCTTCTTGGCGACGATATTCAATTTAAAAATCTCGGACTTCTGGTAATTGACGAGGAGCACAAATTCGGGGTAAGACATAAAGAAAAACTTAAAAAATTCCGCGAAAACATTGACATACTTGCAATGTCGGCTACTCCCATCCCCCGTACGCTCAATATGGCACTCTCCGGCATAAAAGATTTATCCGTCATAAACACCCCGCCTAAAAACCGTCTGAGTGTTAAAACTTACGTGGGCGAATTTAGCGAAGCGTATTTAAAAAATGCCGTAAACCACGAGATACAGCGCGACGGGCAGGTTTTCTACCTCTATAACCGTGTCGAAACAATTTATCAATTCAGAGATTATCTGACCTCAATTTTACCCAACGTAAGGATAGCCGTGGCACACGGACAGATGAAAGACGGCGAGCTTGAAAAAATAATGTATGAATTTGCAAATAAAGAATACGACCTTCTGCTGTGCACAACAATTATAGAATCAGGGCTTGATATTTCAAATGCCAATACGATTATAATCCATGACTGCGACCGTTTCGGTCTTGCCCAGCTGTATCAGCTCAGAGGGCGGGTCGGGCGCTCCGACAGGCAGGCGTATTGCTACTGTTTTTACAAAAAATCAAAAGAACTCACCCCTGATGCATACAAGCGCCTGAATGCCATAAAAGATTTTGAAAGTCTTGGCAGCGGTTATCACATAGCACTGAGGGATATTGAAATCCGCGGCGTGGGAAATATTTTAGGCTCAAAACAGCACGGACATATGATAAATGTCGGTTTTGACACCTATTGTAACCTTCTTGAAGAGTGCGTAAACGAACTTAAAGCAAACCAATCAAAAGACCCTTATGCAAAAGAAAAAATCAAAAAACCGCAAAACACTGTTGTCGACATTAATATAACGGCATTTATACCCGATGAATGGGTGGGCGGATATGAACAAAAAATGCTTGAATATAAACGATTGAGCGATGTTAAAAACACCGCGGAGCTTGATAATGTTGTATTGGGTTTTAAAGACAGATTTTCAAAACTCCCGCAGAGTGTTGAAAATCTCATAAAACTCATAAGGCTCAGACTCATTGCACAGCAGAATAACATTTCAATGATACGGGAAACCCATGACAATATAAGAATTTATACACCTTTTAGCGAAAGGGAGTGGATGTATTTGAGAAGAAAAATTGATTTTTCCATAACGAAATATTTCAAATTCACAAACCCGCCAAAGTCAGCCGCAGACACAAAAGGCATACTACTGATGAATAAAAATAATCTTAACTTTGATGAAATATTTAACATATTAACAGATTTGTTTTATTATATATCTAAAATAATATCGGAATTCAAAATTCAAAACTAATATAAAGGAGTAAAATCTATGAAGTTTACAAAAGTATTTCTGAGCGCAATGTTTTCACTACTGCTCTTTTCGGGCTGCACGGTGAACAACAAAGCAATAGTAACCGTTAACGGCGAAGCGATTACAAAAGGTCAGTACAACGAAATTATGGATTTAATAAAGAAAAATCCGCAATACAAAGCAGCACCCGAGGAACAAAAAAAAGAAGACAGCCCCATGATGCTTATGACAAGGGACAGAATTGTTCAAGACCTGATTACAAAAACATTGCTTGAACAGGAGTTTGCAAAACGCAATATTGAAGCAACAAACGAAGAAATAGAAGCCAAAAAACAAGAGTTAATTAACCAGATAGGCTCAAAAGAAAGATATCAGGAATTATTGAAACAAAACGGCGTAGCCGAATCAAAAGTTAAAGAAGACCTTGCAAACGTTATAAAAGTGGACAAACTCGTAGAAGCGGTTGCAAATGTTAAAGTAAGCGAAAACGAAGTAAAAGACTACTACAACAAAAACAAAGCTCATTTTAACTTCCCGCAAAGAGTCCGCGCTTCTCATATCTTAATTCAGGCAAACCCCGAATCTATAAGAAAAACAATAATTGATGCCGATAAAGACGGAAAGCTGAGCGCGGCTGACATTGACAAAAAAATAAAAGAAGAACTCGATAAAAAAATGGCATTAGCACGCGATGTAAGAGAACAGGCGCTTAAAAATCCAAAAGAATTTGCCGCACTTGCCAAAAAATACTCCGATGACAAAGGCAGCGCCCAAAAAGGCGGAGATTTGGGCTATTTCCCAAAAGAAGCCATGGTTAAAGAATTTGCGGATGCCGCTTTCTCTCAAAAACCCGGCACAATATCGGAAATCGTCGTAACACCCTACGGCAACCACATTATTCTGGTAGTCGACAGAGCAGCTGCAGGGCTTGCACCATTGGAACAAGTGCAAAACGACATCAAAGCCATGCTTGAACAAAACAAAAAAATGAGTGCAATGCAGGCACTGTTTACAGGACTCAAGGCAAGTGCTAAAATTGAATACAACGACCCCGAGTATGACCCTAAAAACATTCAGGACAAGCTCAAACAACCCGCGGAAAATCAAACTCAAAATACTCAGGAAAATAAATAAACAAATAACTTAAAACATACAGCCGTCGACAACAAAAAGTTATTGACGGCTGTATTAATATCTAAAAAAGGTGAAACATGGGAAAAATAATCCAAAAAGACAAACTGGAGGAGCTTTTAAAGGTTTTAAGAGCGAAAAAGAAAATGATTGTCGCCACAAACGGCTGTTTTGACATTTTACATGTCGGGCATGTCAGATATTTAAAAAAGAGCAAAACATTCGGCGATGTTTTAATAGTGGGTCTTAACTCCGACAAATCCGTACGCTCGATTAAGGGCGAAGGGCGCCCGATTAACAACGAAAACGACAGGGCGGAAGTACTTTGCGCGCTTGAGTGTGTGGATTACGTTATTCTTTTTGACGAAGATTCGCCCAAAGATTTACTTGGAATAATTAAGCCCAACATCTACACAAAAGGGGCGGACTACACCCTGCAAACGCTTCCCGAGGCTGATGTAGTGCTCAAAAATAACGGCTGGGTAGAGTTTATTGAACTTGTCGAGGGCAAATCCACAACAAAACTAATCGACAAAATAAAATAATTGTACTAAAATAGACATATTCTGATAGCATTGTGAGGAGCAAAACGGTGAGCAAAAAAAGTTTTACGCAAAAGGAAATTTCTGACATTTTAGGCGGCATTTTGGTAGTCGCTCAGGATGGCACCATAGACAAGGTCGCACCGCCGCTGCTCGCCGACGAAACAACACTTGCGCTCGCTTTTAGCGAAGATGAAATTGCAAATCTTGCACACACAAAGGCAAAAGCGGCACTTGTTCCCCTGGGCGTAAGTCTTGAAAATATTACGACAATTGAAGTTGAACGCCCCAGACTTGCTATGATGAAGCTTTTAAATTTATTCTACGAAGGTCCGGATACCCCCGCAGGCATCCACCCGAGCGCTGTTATCCACCCCGAAGCAAAACTTGGCAAAAATGTTTCGATAGGTCCGAATGTTGTTGTTTCGCGCGGGGCTGAAATCGGAGATAATTGCGCACTTTTACCTAACGTATATGTGGGCAAATTTGCTAAAATCGGTACAGACTGCCTTTTCCACCCCGGTGTTAACATCGGCGACAGGGTGCAAATCGGCAACAGATGTATAATCCACCACGGCGCAAGCCTTGGTGCGGACGGGTTCAGCTTTGTAACCGAAACCCCCGACAACGTTGAGAGTGCAAGAAAAGAGGGTGAAGTAAAAGGCGGAAAAGAAAACCAGAAAGTATTTAAAATTCCTTCTTTAGGCTCGGTCGTAATAGGCAACGATGTTGAAATCGGCGCAAATGCCACAATTGACAGAGGCACCATTGAAAACACAACAATAGGCGATCAAACAAAAATCGATAACCTTGTAATGATAGGTCACAACTGCAAAATCGGCAGAGCCTGCATGATAGTATCACAGGTAGGTATAGCGGGCTCCTGCGAAATCGGCGACAGAGTAGTAATAGCAGGACAATCCGGTCTTGCAGACCACATCTCAATCGGCGACGACTGCATTATCCTTGCAAAATCGGGCGTTACTAAATCTCACCCCGCAAAAACCGTCCTTATGGGCGCTCCCGCGGTTCCGAGAAAAGACTTCTTAAAACGCATGAAATATTTGAACGAAGCGGAAGTTATGGTTCAAAAATACAAAAAATATCAACACTTATTAGAAGACTATGAGAAATTTTTAAATGAAGACGGTAAAATCTAAAATAACTGCAAACGGCAGGGGACTTATGACAAATCTTGAAGCACAGCTTGAGATTTGCCCCAACACATCAAACGAAAAACAAGGCATTCGCTTTTTTATAAACGATAAAATGATTGAAGCAAAAACTTCAAATGTCGTTTCATGCGAGCATTTTGTAGTGCTTGCAAATGTACAGGACGGCGCGGATGCTAAAATTGCGCTTATTGAGCACTTTATGGCGGCATGTGCTGTCTGCGGAATTGATAACCTTGATGTACATTTTAAATCTCAGGGCTATGAAGTCCCCATTATGGACGGCAGCGCAAAAGTCTGGGTTGATTTATTCAACGAAGCAGGTTTTCAGGGTGACTCCGCCCCTGTTAAGCCCGTAAACAACCATTTTGTTTTTTCATACAACAACTCTATGATTGTACTTATGCCAAACCCGAACAAAACAACAATAACATACGCCGTAAACTATGACCATCCCGACCTGAAAAACCGCTGGGTAAACTTAAATCAGGATACAAACCTGAATGAAATAGTCGAAGCGCGCACTTTCGGCTACTTGAAAGACCTTGAAACATTCCAAAAAATGGGAATTTCAAAAGGTGTGACCATTGAAAATACGGTCGGCATGAAAGATGACGGCACCTATACGACTCAATTGAGGAGCGAATTTGAACCCGCTAAGCACAAAATTCTCGATATAATAGGCGATTTGTATTTAACAGGCGTTAATCCTCTTATGCTTAATGCCAATATTTTCGCAAAAGAAGCGGGGCATGCTCTGCATATTCAATTTGCAAAAAATATCGAAAAAAGTTTGTGCGAACAAAGTTTGTAATTTTATAAAGGAGATAAGATGGATACAACTACAGACAAGCCATTATCTATGGATGTAACCGAGATTATGGATATGATTCCCCACAGATACCCTTTTCTGCTTGTAGACAGAATAACGGAGTATGTTCCGGGGAAATATTCAAAAGGTTATAAAAATTTAACTGCAAATGAAATGTTCTTTAACGGGCATTTCCCCGGAAACCCCGTAATGCCCGGAGTTTTGCAGATTGAAGCCATGGCGCAGACAGCTGCCCCCATTCTTTTATCGCTCGATCAATACAAAGGCAAACTTGCACTTTTTGCCGCGGTCGATAAAGTGAGATTTAAAAACATTGTGCGTCCCGGGGACAAACTCGAGATGGAAACATACATGACAAAAATCAAAGGTCCCATCGCAAAGTGCGACGCGCGCGCGTATGTTGACGGAAAACTCTGTGTAGAAGCCGAAATTACAATAGCATTAAAATAGAAAGTGTGAAAAAATGACTATTCATAAAAGTGCAGTTATTTGTGATACTGCTCAAATCGCTCCTGATGTTGAAATAGGTCCTAACGCGGTAATAGGCGAGGGCGTTATTATAGAGGCAGGGGTTAAAATCGGCGCCGGCGCAAACATTGAATATGCAACAATAGGCGAAGGTACAAAAATCTCCCCTATGGCATCAATCGGCGGCGAACCTCAGGACTTGGGCTACAAAGGCGAAAGAACAGGGGTCATAATAGGCAAAAACTGCTGGATAAGAGAATTTGCGACAATAAACCGCGCCTCGGGCGAAGGCAACATGACAAAAGTCGGCAACAAATGTCTGCTTATGGCGTACTCTCATGTTGCACACAACTGCGAACTGGGGGATGAAGTTATTTTTGCAAACGGCGCCACCATAGGCGGACATGTAAAAGTCGGCTTTGGCGCATTTCTCGGCGGCTTAAGCGTATTTCATCAAAATACAAGAATAGGCGAGATGGCAATAATCTCGGGTGCCTCCGCCGCAAGACTCGATATAATCCCCTACTGCAAAGCGGAAGGCATTCCCGCACTGCCTATAGGTTTGAACGCAATAGGTTTAAGGAGGCGCGGAGTAGATAAAGCATCGCGTGATGCTATTCATAAGGCAATAAGGATTTTAAGAAGCCCCGAGTATAATACCACACAGGCGCTTGAAGTAATTGAAGATACGGTTGATAAAAATGAATATGTAAATAAACTCGTTGAGTTTGTAAAAACTTCAAAACGCGGGGTTACTCTGCGCTTTAAAGATGCTTATTACAGAAACATGGAGGAGAACAGCGATGAATAATAAAAGTGTTCTTGAAAAATATGCACAAATCCTTGTAGATTATTCAACAAAAGTTCAAAAGGGCGATTTGGTGCTAATCAGAGCAGAAAGCTACCAGTGTCAGCCTCTTATAAAAGAAATATACAAACGTGTTCTGCAATGCGGCGCTCACCCGATTGTAAGATGTTCTCTTGACGGGCTTGCGGTAGATTTTATTAAATACGCAAATGACGAACAGCTTGCTTTTGTCGACCCCATAACCAAGCTTGAATACGAAAAAGTTGACAAATATATCTCAATCGGTGCACCTTTTAACGTTAAGAGCATGGCAAAGGCTGACTCCAAAAAAATGGCAAAACGTTCGGCTGCAACGCGTGAATTATCTACACTTATGTTAAATCGCGCGGCTGAAGGCAAGCTAAACTGGGTAATTGCGGACTATCCGACTCAGGCGCTTGCGCAGGAAGCAAAAATGTCGCTTGATGATTACACGGATTTTATTATAAATTCCTGCTATCTTGATTTAGATAACCCGATTGAAAAATGGCAGGAAATCGGGCGCGAACAAGACAGACTTGTAAATCTTATGAACGGGGGCAAAAAGCTCCATATTACAGGCGAGAAAACGGATATCACATTTAGCGTTGAGGGCAGAAAATGGGTAAGCTGCTCGGGTCTTAATAACTTCCCCGACGGCGAAATTTTCACATCTCCCGTTGAAAACAGTGCGCAGGGCGAAATTTATTTTGATTTTCCGGCAATTTACCGCGGTAACGAGTCCCACAAGATTTGGCTTAAACTTGAAGGCGGTAAGGTAGTTGACGCAAAAGCACAAAAGGGTGAGGAGTTCCTTATCTCTATGCTTGATATGGATGCAGGCAGCCGCTTTGTAGGCGAAATTGCAATAGGTACAAATGACAGAGTAAAAGATGTAACCGGAAATATTTTGTTTGATGAAAAAATCGGCGGCTCAATTCATATGGCTCTTGGTGCAAGTTATCCTGAAACAGGCGGCAAAAACGAATCCGGTTTGCACTGGGATATTATAAAAAATATGAAAGAAAATTCAAAAATTTTCCTTGACGACAAACTAATATACGAAAACGGAAAATTTGTAATTTAAAATAACAATATGAAATCCAATGACATAATAAAGCCTTATATATTGCGCTTAGAGGAAGATTTAAAAACAATTGTCGATAAAAACTCTAACGAACTAAAGGAAGATGTCCTTGGATTTCTTTTTGCAAAATCTAAACGCATTAGACCCGTTTTTACCTATCTTTGCACGTTTTTGCTTAATGAAAAAATAGACGATGATATTTGTAGAGTTGCTCTTGCGGTTGAACTTTTGCACAATGCTACCCTTGTGCATGATGATGTGCTCGATGAAAGTTTGCAAAGGCGTGAAATAGAGAGTTTTTATTCAAAACTGGGTTCTAAAAAATCTGTAGTAACGGGAGATTATATTTTATCCCTTTGCCTTTTGGCGCTTTCTGAAATACAAAACAGTGAAATTCTCAAGATTTTTTCAAATAACATAATTAAAACAATAAACGGTGAAATTAACCAATTCAGCTCGCAATTTTGCATTCAAAGCGAAAAGGATTATTTTTATAAAACAGCGCCAAAGACTGCAAATCTTTTTGTTTGTATTGTTCAATCGGTTTGTTGCTTGAAAAATGTAAATTTGAATGTAAAAAAATCTCTGGAAAATTTTGCTTATAACTTTGGTGTGGTTTTTCAAATTAATAATGATGTAAAAAATATTTTATCAACACAAGATGATGTTAAAAACGGCATTTATACGCTGCCTTATATTTATTTTAAGCAAGAAAACCCGACTTGTGATATAATTAACTTTAGTAAAAAGCAAGCTTTAAAATACTGTAAAGCAGCTTTGAGCAAATCAAGACAAATAATCGACAAGGCGTTTTTGGAACTTGATTTTTGTTCAAACACTCAGGCAAAAGACCGGCTAAAAAGTTTGTGCGATGAGCTTTTGAGGATATAATGAAGAGAGAAGAATTTTTAAAAACCGCAAAGGATTTTATAAAAGAAACAGTTGAAACACTTGTTTTTGTTATAGTTGCGGTGATTTTAATAAGATTTTTTATAGGTGAACTCAGGTGGATTCCTTCAGGCTCAATGCATCCGACTTTAATTGAAAAAGACCGACTCTTTGTTGAAAAAGTGTCAAAAGTTTTTCGCCCGCTTAAACGCGGCGATGTTATAGTCTTTTATCCGCCGGATGAAAGACTCAAAAAAGACGTATTCTCTGTATTTTCGCGTCTGACAGGGATTTTTTGCCGCGACATAGCATATATTAAAAGAATTGTCGGCATGGAAGGCGACAAATTTGAAATTAAGCAGGACAAAGACGGCAGTTGGTATGTGTACATTAATGACATCCCGCTTGATGAGCCTTATATTTTATCTAAAACCGACTGGACGCCATGCAGAGATGATATGTATTGCGGGCCGTTCATTATTCCCGAGGGGCAGTATTTTATGATGGGTGATAATCGCGCAAACTCTCAAGACAGCCGTTTTTGGGGATTTTTGCCAAAAGACAGAGTAATAGGTCGTGCATACTTTATTTTCTGGCCGCTAAATCGAATTGAAATGCTTAACAAATACGCAAAATAGCCTCTCTAAAACATTTGGAGTAATATTTATACATAATTTGACATAGTAGTGTATTTTGTTGTCTAATTATAATAGTCGACTTGTCTTTCTTTGGAAGTTTTGAATGCGTATAAAACAGTTAGAAATAGACAACTTTAAATCTTTTGCCAACCAAAATACCATACCGTTTTTGGATGGTTTTACTGTTGTTTCGGGGCCAAACGGCTCGGGAAAAAGTAATATTATTGACTGTATTTTATTTGCACTAGGCTTGTCCACCTCGCGTGAGCTTCGCTCGGAACAAGGTGCGGGAGATTTAATCTCAACACACAACAAAAGAAACGAGGCGTCGGTTAGAGTTACTTTTGCACTTGATGATGAAGATGAACTTATTATTACAAGAAAAATAAAAAGAACTTCTCATGGTGTGCAAAGCACCTACTATATGAATGATAAGCAGTGTACTTTTACGCAGGTATGCTCAGAGCTTGAAAAATACAATATTACTTCAAACAGCCATAACGTAATAATGCAGGGGCATGTTACAACAATTGCAAATTGCAGTCCAAAAGAAAGACGCCAATATTTGGATGAAATAGCCGGAACTGCGGACTTTGACAGGAAAATTGCAGCTGCGCAAAAAGAGCTTGAAACAGTAGAAGCCCGTGTGCAAAATTCCCTGATTATAAAAAACGAAAAAGATGCGAGATTGGAAGAATTAAAAGAAGAAAGGGAAATCGCGCTTAAATATAAAGCTCTAAACGATGAAAAACTGGAGCTTGAAGGCAAGGTTAGTGTTATTAAATATTTTGATACAAAGCGCTCATTGGATTTAGTACATCAAAATATTTTGACTTCCACAAAAGAAATAAAAGTTCAAAACGTAAGGTTAGATGAAACAAAATCTAAAATTGAAGACAAGACGGCAAAATACAAAGAAATTTGCGAAATGGTTCGCGCACAGGGCGAGGACAAACAACTTGAAGTAAAAAAACTCTTGGAAGAAAAAAAGGGCGAAATAAGCCGCAAGGAAACTTCAATAGCGCACAGTGAAAAGTTGATTTTAGACAACAAAAAGACCGCACAAAACGCGCAAAACGGAATTGAAAATCTGACAAAGAAAAAAGAAGAAATAATTTGTGCTATAGAGCAAAAAGAAAAGTTGACAAAAGAACAAGAAGAACTTTTGGAAAAGAAAAAAGCTCAACTGGCAGAGATTTTAATGGAAATGTCAGGACTTAATAAGACGGCAGATGAGCACATTGAGCGCAGAAACTTCCTGAGAAAAGAGCTGGATGAACTTAAAGACAAAGAAACAGAGCTTATTAAAACAAAGCTTCCGCTTGAAAACGAGCTTTCAAACCTTCAAAAAGAACTCAATGAAACAAATAAAGCAATAGAAGAACTTGAAGAAGGGCAAAAGACTTTTGATGAAAAACGCGACAAGCTTGAACTTCAAATAGAAACTCTGCAAAAAGAGCTTGACGAGTGTAAAACAGTCCAGAAGGTGACTTTTGAAGATTTGGATAAAACCCGCACCCAATTGCAGGATTTAGAGCACAATATCCAGCTTTCGCACAAGAAAATTGCAACGCTTGAGGCAAATAAACAGGCGTATAAAACGGTAGCGCTGGGCGCAGGGGTTGAAACCATTATGAATGCTCATCTTGAAGGCGTCCATGCTCCGCTTATGCAGCTTGCAGAGGTTGAAGGAGAATTCAGCGATGCAATCGACGTCGCTATGGGCGGGCGCTCAAGGTTTGTCGTGGTTGACGATGAAAACGTTGCGGCGCGGGCAATTCAGCTTTTAAAATCACAGGGGCGCGACAGAGCGACTTTTCTGCCTTTAAATAAAATCAAAAAAGCACCCTCAAGGCTTTCTCTGCCAAAAGACGAAGGTGTTATTGACTTTGCGATAAATCTTATAGACTTTGATGACAAATACATTGATGCGTTTTATTTTGCACTGGGCGAAACCCTTGTGGTTGAAAGTCTTGACTGCGCCAAAAAATTAATGAGCAAGTTTAGAGTGGTAACTCTTGAGGGAGATATCTTTGAAAAAACAGGCGCAATAACGGGCGGCGCAAGGAAAAGAGCAACCTCCGCCTTTGGCAAGGCTGAGGACAGAGAGCTTGAAACCTTTAAAAAGCGCCTTCGCGCGTTTGAAATCGAATACAGGGAACTGGAGCAGAAAAGAAATACTCTGGATAAACGTCTGGAACAGGTCCGCTCTGATTATTCAAATGCTTCAAATGTGTACAACAGCGCCAAATACGAACTTCAAAACCTTATAAAAGTAAACTCCGGCGCAAAAGAAGCAATTGAAAAGAAATTTGCGCGCATAAACGAAATTACGCCAAAAATCAAAGAAAACGAGAAAAAGCTCGACTCTATGGAAGCGCGCCACATTGAAATGCTTGATAAAATAACAAAAGTTCAGGGCGAAATTGAAGAAGTCGAAAAGCTTATCGATGAGGGCGAACTCAAAGAACTGAAAGAAAAGACACAGGGTGTTGAAAACGAGATAAAAGAAATTGAGCGCAGGATTTTAAACATTCAAAACGACATCGAAAAAGAAAAAAATAACATAAAATTCCACGATATGAGCATAAAACAAAGGCAGGACGATATTGTCCGCACAAATGAAGAAAACTTGAAACTCGAGGAAGATAAGAAAAAATACGCAAAAGAAATTGAAGAACTGCAGGTTATTCTAAAAGAATATGAAGAAAAAATCGAGGAGCTCGGCAAAAATCTTATTCAATATCAAAAACAACGCGACGAAGCTCAGGGCGAACTTTTAGAACTTGAAAAAACAAAAAATAACACGGAAGCCGAACTTGAGAGAATAAACGAGCAGATTGAAAGCTCAAAGGCGCGCAGGCGTGAGCTTGAGCCTATGCTTGAGCAGGCGGCAAAAGAGCTTGAAGAAGCGGGAATAAACCTGAAAGAAACTACACCCACCGAGATTTCACTTGAAGAAATCAATTCAAAAATTCAAAAACTCCAAAAGAAAATTGAGGCTCTGGGTCTGGTTAACATGCGCGCAATCAACGACTATGAAAGCGTTTCAAACGCGCTCAACGAACTAACGCAGAGAATTGAAACTCTTGAGAAGGAACGCATTGAAATATTAGAGCGCATGAAGGGTTACGAAATAAACAAAAAGGACGAATTTATAAAAACATTCAATGTCGTAAATCAAAACTTTAAAGACATTTTCCCGTTACTCTCCGAAGGAGAGGGCGAGCTTGTACTTGAAAATCCTTCCGATCCTTTCTCGGGCGGACTCGTTTTCAGGGCAAGCATAAGGGATAAGAAAAATCAAAAACTTGCCGCCATGTCGGGCGGCGAGAAAACCCTCACGGCGCTGGCGTTTGTCTTTGCAGTTCAAAGGTATCTGCCCGCACCTTTTTATGCTTTTGATGAGGTAGATATGCACCTTGACGGTCCAAACGTCGAAAAACTGGCAAAAATGATTAATATTCAGGCAAAACAGACACAATTTATCGTGGTAAGCTTAAGAAAACCGATGATAGACTCTGCCGACAGAATGATAGGTGTCACTCAAAAAGGCAAAGGGGTAACAAAAATCTCGGGTGTCAGCCTGAAAGAAGAAATTAAGCAAGAGGCGGGAATAGTTTAGTATGAACAACACTGTACAAAATTTTTACGGAAATAGCGATGATATTTTAAAAGAGATTTCAAACCTCGACTCTACGGTTAATTTCGACGGCAATGTTGAATACATCTCAAAAAACGGCATACAAAAAGACAGCAGCATCGACACCATTGAAATACTTGTTGATTTAGCGCGCAACGGCAAAATTGACCCGTGGAACATCGATATTGTGGATTTATACGACAAATACATGGAGCGCCTTTCCCAATTAAACATAAAAAACCTTAAATCCGTCGGGCGTGCTCTGCTGTTTACATCGATTTTATTAAGACTGAAATCAAACGTTATTGACGGGCTGAGCCTTGAAGATTTAGAACCGCAGGAAGATGTATTTTTTGACGATGATGCTTTTGAACCCGACTACGATGCACAGCAGCTGCAGCTTCCCTCCTCTAACGTAATTTCTTTTGATGAAGTACTGCAAAGACGTACAAGCGTAAGGCTAAATCGCAACAGAAACGTTACCTTAAAAGACTTAATCCGCCATCTGGAATTTTACGAACAGCTTGAGAAAAAACAAAGCCTGAAAAACGCTCTCGAGCGGCAAAAAAGACGTGTACGCGACTATTCAAAACTAAAAGCAAAAGACATTTTAAACCTTGCGCACGATGAATATATCGAAACCGTAGTTGAAAAAATGCGCCAGAATTTGGAGCAGATATTCAAAAAAGAAGAAAAAATCGAGCTTCGCGAACTGACACTTTTGGGCTTTGATAAAAGCAGCGCCTATATCGCGGTACTTTTCCTTATGGTAAAAAATACCGTAGATATTGTTCAAGAAGATTTCTACGGCAAACTATACGTAACAAAAGCACAAAAACCCGCGGAGGAAGAAGTTGCAAACTGAAGAAAACAGCGAGATGAATAATAATTTAAAAGCAAAAGTTGAGGCGGTTTTATTTGTGACCGCACGCGCCATGCAGCCTCTTGAAATTGCCGAGCTGCTCAACGTCAGAGAGGACGAAGTTGAAAATGCGCTTTTGGATTTGATGTTTGACTACTCCTCCCGCGAAGGCGCGCTTGAAATTGATGATGAGGACGGCTACATAATTCAGGTCAGGGCAGAACATCTTGATATAGTTGAAAAACTCTGCCCCGTAGATTTAAAACCCGCGGTACTAAAGACTTTAACAGTCATTGCACTTAAAGAACCCATAAGACAATCTGCCCTGAAAGATTTACGCTCAAATGCTTACGAACATGTGGCGGAACTTGTCGAAAAGGGTCTGATTTCAAGAACAAAAGACAAAAACGGCAGGTCTTATAACCTAAAAACCACGCCAAAATTTGCCGAATATTTTAAACTAAAGGGTGATGCAAAAACACTTGCCAAACTGCTCGACTCAAATAAAGAGCTTAAAAATTTATAATTTTGCGTATTGCAATTTGTTAATATTTTTTAGTATAATCTAAATGTCTTATCTAAGACACTTTATATTAAAATTAAGGAGAAGAACATGAAAGTTAAAATCGAAGAAGGCTGCATCGCTTGCGGCGCATGCGAATCATTTTGCCCCGATGTATTTAAAGTAGAAGACGTTGCAACAGCTGACAATGCTAACGTTTCAGGCAACGAAGACTGCGTTAAAGAAGCAGCTGAAGCTTGCCCCGTAAGCGTTATTTCAGTTGAAGAATAATTCTTTTTTTAGAATTTAATGCGCCTTAAGTTTATCTTTAAGGCGCATTTGTAATTTTATCTTTTATATCTTCCACCGTTTTGTCAATAGTCGGAATTTCAACCTCGCCCGGTTCAATGTTATTTCTCTTTTGATATTCCCTGTTGATGATTTTACCTATATTGTTTGAAATAAACGTTGCAACGGTACCAAAGGCTATGGCTTTAATTCCCGTATACATTTTCATTGTCGCAAATGTTGTTGCAAGCATTCCAAGCCCAAGAGGCAAACCTGTGGTAAGTGCGGCTTCAACTCTTTGGTCTTTATCTTTTGCTTGAGCCAGATATACACCAAGCATGCCGGTGGTACCTAACATGCCTAAAATGTCATTAGGCGCACTGCCAATTTCTATATCTCTGATTTTGTCAAATAAATCGTTACCTTCTGTTCTAAGCGCATTATTTAGTGACTTTTGAGCATTTTGTCTTGAAGCGGATAAGGCTTCAAATGTTTTCTCATCCACCTTGCCTTTTAAAGTTTCAAAGATAGTTTCGTCTGCTTTTAAAATATCATCTCGCATTTTTGCAAGATTTTCGACATAGGCTGCTTTTTGATTTTTTACCATATCTTCTGCAACAAAATTAAAAAATCCCGCTCTGTCTTTGCCCTTTGAAGTTACAAATCTTTTTATCAGGTCTGTAAAGGTATCTCTTACTTCAACAGCTATGCCATTTTCGCCTACTTCGCTCATTGCTTTTTGAATACCTTTGACTCTGGGTAAAAGACTTTCTTGCCCAAAGGAGCTGTTTATAAGTGCATTTCTTTTATCGATGAGTTTTTTAATTTCATCTGCTTCAGCGCCGTTTAGTGCATTTAAAATTTTTGTATCAAGATTATTGTAAACAGAGCTTGCGTGCTTGTATGCTCCTTGGGTCATTTTAATTCCCATATCTGTGTAGAGTTTGGATGTTTTATTTGCAAATCCTCTTAAAATCGGGAATTTTTTTAAAAAAGGCATTAAATAGCAATCCTTAATATTTGCAGTGTTATTCATAAAATTGCTCATCTGAATAACTTTTTTATCTTCTGCACTGAGTTTTATTTTGTCTTTTGCCTTTGTAAAGTTAAGTGCTTTATCCAAATTATTTTTTTCAAACCAGTTTTGAAAAATATTTTTCACCTTGCTGTTTAATTTACGGGTCCGACCCTTAAGCAGTACGCCGGTAAGTGTCGTTAAGCCCGCTGCAGCAAGCGCAACACCCGCTATTATAATGCGCTTTTTTGATGTATTATTATCGTTTTCATCCGCAGTAGCGTTGTATGAATAAGAAAGCTCAACAACATCGCTTCCTTTGTTTGTATCAACATAAGAATTATTTGCAGCTCTGTTTAAATCGCCGCTTGCGATGTATTTTGAATTTACTAAGGGATTATCAATATATACAGTATTTTCTATCATTAACCTTCAAAAAAACATAAATCTACACACATATAAATAAAAACCGAAAAAGCGGAAAAATTGCCAAAAGTTTTTATTTTCTTCTCTTCTTTTTCTTTTTATCGGCTAATTTTTGCTCTATATCAGACTTTGCATTGTCGATTGAGTATTTTGCGAGCGGTTTTTTGGTTTTTTTGTCATAAAATACAAGCCAGTGGCGCTTTTTTCTGTCATTTACACAGAAAGAAAACTTACCCACAACCCTGTCGCCCGGGGCAATATTTTTAAACCAGAGGGAAGTATCGCCGAAGGGTGAGGGGAAAAACGTAGATTTTGTATCGTTTACAAGTGCTATATCAAAGGCTGAGAAGGTATTTTGCGTAAAGTTATCTATGCCGAGCGAAATTGTTATGGTATTATCTTCGCCAAAAGGGTCTTTTTCATATACAACACTGTTTATTCTGACGTTTAACCCCTCAAGCCTCAGTTCCTCCTGTCTGAACGCGTCTTTTGAAAAAACAGGCAGCTCAACATTAGAGAGAACTTTTATCTTCAACTCATCCCCGGGCTGAATGAGCACCCCGTCGCCTTTTCTTAAAATTGCAACGGTTAAACCGGCAAGCCCGCCGATTGCAGCCCCGCCCGCAAGCGTATAGCCCTGCGAAGCTATGGCAGCTTCAATACCCAGAAGGTTGAGCGCGGCAAAGCCGCCTATAACACCGCCTGCAAGCGTATAGCCGACATGTTCGCCTATTGCCTTCACCGTACCTTTAGCAAGATTTTCTCTTGTGGAAACGGATGCTTGAATTGGGATTTGCCTTCCGTCAGGGGTTACAAGATAGTCAAAATCCATGATAATATAGCCGTCACGCCCCATGTTTTTTGCCTCTTGCATATATTGCACCTTGCCGTGGGCAATAGAGCCTTTGGGTATTATTATTCCTTTTTCGCTTGAAACATCCTCCGACACTTCGGCAAAAAACTCATCACCCTCTTGGGTGTAACCGGAGCTTAAAACCTGAGAAACCGTCATTTTGATAACGTCCTCCTGCTCAAGCTTTTCTACCTCGCCCGTAAAGAGTTTTTTATCAAGCTCCTGATTTTTTACGTCAATCTGCTCAACGTGACCCTCAATCGCTGCATGGCAGAGGGGTGTGAACATAAACATTATTAAAAGTAAAGATATTAACTTTTTCAAAAAATCTCTCCGCTATCCCTGTAATTTAATTATAATACAATAATTTTGCCAAAACTACATAAAACTTAAAAAATAGTTTAAAAACATCAATATATGCTAAAATGCATATGAGTTTTAAGGAAGATGAAAAATGAGTGAAGATTGTATTTTTTGTAAAATTGCAAACGGAATAATCCCGACAGAGTTTGTACACACAAGCGCAAACACCGTTGTTTTTAAAGACATAAACCCGAAAGCTCCGATTCATTTGCTTGTTGTGCCAAAAAAGCACATCCCGACCCTTAACGATTTAGAGGACAGGGAGCTTATGAGCGAACTTTTGCAGAGTGTAAAAGATGTAACCAAAAAGCTTAATATAAGTGATTACAAAACTCAAATTAACACGGGCAAAGGCGCGGGACAGGAAGTCTTTCACCTACACATACACATTCTTGCAAATAAAGAAGGTTAACTTTTGTTAAATAATTTCTTTTTTGCGCAATAACATAAACAAAAAAACCTTATTAAAAGTATAAGGAGGAAGTTTATGTATAGTGAAAGTTTTATGCGATATTTAATCGCTTATCAAAGTGAGGACATTGAACAGAAGGGGTCAACAAACAAAACACAGAAAAGCAAAAGACCTCTTATGGTTGATTTAATAGGGGTAAAATATGCTGCAGTTCCAATCAAAGGTGGCACAGAGTAAAGACTTAATAAGAAGGCTTTGTAAATTAATCAGACATAAATTACATTGCGACAATGAAATTTCTAAAATTTCAGAGAAAATTACCGAAAACATCGTAAATTCCGAAGTTTTTAAAAATGCAAAAAATATTATGATTTTCTATCCGCTGGAAGAGGAGATAAACCTCCTTTCACTTCTGGAAAATAAAGACAAAAACTTTTATTTTCCGAAATGCGACGGGGAAAATATTCTTGTCTGCCCCGACTGCGGCGAATTCAAACAAAATAAATATAAAATAAACGAACCAACCTCAAAACCTATAGAGAATTTGGATATTTTAGACATAATTTTTGTTCCTGCGCTTTGCGCGGATATGAATTTTTACAGAATAGGCTACGGCAGCGGATATTATGACAGGCTTTTAGCCGATTCAAAAATAAAAGCAAAAAAAATTATCCCTATTGCCCAATACCTTCTGTGCAAAGAATTACCGCTTGATGACTTTGATGTTAAATGCGACTGCATTGTCTGTGAGTCGGGTTTTATTAATTAGCCGAAAAATTGCCCGCAGGCTAATTGAAATGTGTGCTTAAGTGTTTTATTTTTAGCATGAAATAAAACATAAGGAGCACTAAAATGCCTGAATTAGAAGGGACAAAGACCCAAACAAACCTGATGAAAGCTTTTGCCGGCGAGTCTATGGCGCGAAACAGATACTCATACTATTCAAAAATTGCAAAAGATGAAGGATACGAGCAAATTGCGGGGATTTTTCTTGAAACTGCGGAAAACGAAAAAATGCACGCAAAAAGATTTTTTCAATTTTTGGGCAAAGACAACATCCCTGTTGAACTTTCCAATGTTATATACCCCATCGGACTGAGCGACACAATTGTAAATCTTGAATACTCGATAGAGGGCGAACATGACGAAAACACAAACCTCTACCCCTCGTTTGCACAAACGGCAAGGGAGGAGGGTTTTGAGGCAATTGCAGCTTGCTTTGAGGCGATTGTGGAAGCTGAAAAGGGGCATGAGAAAAGATATAGAATTTTAAAAGAAAATCTTGAGAGCGGAAAAGTTTTCAAGCAAGATACAAAAGTTCTCTGGAAATGCAGAAAATGCGGCTATTTAACATACGCAAGCGAGGCTCCCTACACTTGCCCCGCCTGTTTACACCCCAGAGCATATTTTGAAGCGTGCGGACAAATCTGCTAAACTTGTCATCATTCCTTGTAAATTTAATAAAGCGCCCCTTAAGTTTTGTCGGGCGCTTTATTTTGTTTTTTGTTTGTAATAAAATCCTTTGTATGAAAGTATATTTAGGAATAGATGTCGGTTCCGTTACGACAAAATTGGCACTTATAGATGAAAACGGAAAATATATTGACTCATACATGCTAAGGACAGCCGGACAGCCCGTAAAAGCCGTACAAAACGGTCTGAGCGAACTGTTAAAAAAATCGCTCTGCGATTATGAAGTATGCGCGGTAGGAACTACGGGAAGCGGCAGAAATCTTGCAGGGGCGCTTGTCGGCGCTGATGTTATAAAAAATGAAATAACGGCGCATGCCGTTGCAGCGTCGGTTATTGTCCCGGGTGTGCAGACAATTCTTGAAATCGGCGGTCAGGACAGCAAAATAATAATACTCAGGGACGGCATAGTTACGGACTTTGCCATGAATACCGTTTGCGCCGCAGGAACGGGAAGTTTCCTTGACCAGCAGGCGGGAAGATTAAATGTTAAAATAGAAGATTTCGGCTCAATTGCTCTGCAGTCTTCTTCCCCTGCGCGCATTGCGGGGCGCTGCGGTGTTTTTGCCGAATCGGATTTAATCCACAAACAGCAGCTGGGTTATCCTGTTGAAGATTTACTCTACGGTCTGTGTCAGGCGCTTGTGAGAAATTATTTGTCCAATCTGGCGCTTGGAAAAGAACTCTTGCCGATTGTTACTTTTCAGGGCGGCGTTGCAACAAATAAAGGCATGGTAAAAGCTTTTGAAGAGGCTCTTGGCTGTGAGATTGTTGTGCCCGAAAACCACCAGACCATGGGCGCAATCGGGGCGGCGCTTTTGGCTATGGAGCACCACCAGTTTACAAACGAACAAACAAAATTTAAAGGCTGGCAAACAAAAGATATGCATTTTAACTCTGTTACCTGTACCTGTGAAGGCTGTTCAAATAATTGCGAGGTAATAACCATACTTGAGGGCGATTTTGAACCGCTAAAACCCGGTGAGAGCCACAAAATAAGTGATATTAAAGGAAATATTATTGCCCGCTGGGGCGGAACCTGCGGCAGATGGGACATAGGCTGATTATGAATAAATGTAAGATAACCGTTTTAAAAAGATGTTTTGAAGAAGATCTGGCAAAGCAATACGGCGTAGAAGGGCTTAAAAAGTGCCCCATGCTAAAAGAGGGTCAGGTTTTCTATGCCGACTATTCAAAGCCCGAGGGTTTTTGCGACGAAGCCTGGAAAGCTATATATCAGTACGTCTTTGCACTGGCGCACAACTGCGATGAGCTTTTTTATTTTAAAGACTGGATTAAAACAAAAGGTGTCGCAATTTGCTCCTGCAACGACGGTTTAAGACCGGTTATTTTTAAGTTGGAAAAAACGGACATTGACTCAAAAATAGACTACACACCAAACGAAGATTAAAAAGATTTAAAAAACCGCCCCTGCCTGGGCGGTTTAATTTTGTTTTTAGGATTTTTCCGTTCTCTACACGGCAGCTTTATTTTTTGTCAGCTCAACACATTCAATAAGAGTTTTTGCCACTGTCTGCTGTTCTTCTTTCGTGATTTCCGCAAACATCGGAAGCGAAAGTACCAGTTTTGTATTTCTTTCGGTATTTGGCAAAAGTCCTTCTTTTAAGCCGAGATAAGCATGAACTTTTTGCAGGTGAAGCGGAACGGGATAGTATATCATAGCGCCTATTCCTCTTTCCTGCAGCAGTTTGTGAACCTCGTCGCGGTTCGGAATTTTAACCGTGTACTGGTGATAAATGCAGTAAGTATCGTCAAGTTCTTTTGGAGTTTCGATATCCTGTGCATTTTTAAACAATTCATTGTAGTAAGCGGCATGTTCACGTCTTTTTTTGTTCCATTCGTTGATATAGTTGAGTTTTACTCTTAAAATTGCCGCCTGTATCTCGTCCAGCCTTGAATTTACACCGATTTCGTCATGGTAGTATCTGACAGCGCCGCCATGGTTTCTGAGGGCTATCATGCGATTTTTAAGGTATTCGCTGTTTGTAACCGCAAGACCGCCGTCGCCCATAGTGCCGAGGTTTTTTGTCGGATAAAAACTGAAACAGCCTATATCGCCGAAAGTACCGACTTTTTTACCTTTGTACTCGGCGCCTATTGCCTGACAAGCATCTTCAATAACAAAAAGGTTGTGTCTTTTTGCTATATCCATAATTACATCCATGTTGCAGGGCTGTCCGTAGAGGTGTACGGGCAGGATTGCTTTTGTTCTGGGTGTAATTTTTGACTCTATTTCATTAACATCAATATTAAACGTATCAGGGTCAATATCCACAAATACAGGCTTTGCACCCACTATGCCTATTGCTTCCGTTGTGGCAACAAAGGTAAAAGCGACTGTTATAACTTCATCTCCCGCACCGATATCAAGCGCGCGAAGCGCAAGGTGAAGCGCATCCGTACCGCTGTTCAGTGTAACCGCATGGTTACAGTTCAGGAAATTTGCAATCTCTTCTTCAAATGCCTTGCAGTTTTTGCCCAGAATGTATGAACCGCTCCTTAGAACTTCAAGGACTTCTTTTTCAACCTCAGCGCCAACTGTAGCATACTGTCTTTTTGAATCAATAATAGGTATCATGTCTTTTTCTCCCCGATACTAACTTATTATATATATTATCACAAAATAAAACCTCCTTAACATAATCTTTATCAGCAAAAAAGCACGCAGAGTAACCTTAATTAAAGGTACTAAGCGCGCTTTAATGTGTGCTTTATGGAGAGAAAATCTGCAATTTTCTTATTATATTAGGCTAAGAGCCAAGGATGGGAGTTGGTTTGCCTGAGTAAGCATTGAGCCTGAAACTTGTTCAAGTATTTGTTGCTTAATCATTTCAGAACTTGCTTCGGCAACATCTGTATCTGTGATTCTTGATTTTGCGGTTGTCATATTTTCAACCGTTATTGTTAAATTGTCATAAGTTGATGTCATTCTGTTCAAGTAGCCGCCCAAAAGACCTCTTGCTTCAGTTACTTCGGTTATTGCAGCTTGAATCGTATCCATATAAAGTCTAAAGTTATCACCGGTCGGGTCAAATGCCGGATCATCCGGATCAAGCTCTGCAGGCAGAATAATGCCGTCATATGCAGCACCTGTTGTTGTACCGATACCCAGAGTCGACAGGTGGCAGTCCGTGAAGGCTCCTGATATATCAAGAGTATTCAGGGGGTTGTCCGGATTTTGAGTATCCGAATAAGGACCTATTTGGACTATAAAGCTCTCACCCGCATCACCAAAGGTTCCATCCAGCATTGTTCTTCCGTTGAACTGGGTAGACTGAGCGATTACGTTGATGTCCTCAAGCCTTTGTTTTACCTCGACCAAAATTGCCTGTCTGGACTCGACACTGTTTGTGTCGTTTGCACCTTGGATTAAGAGTTCGTTAATTCTCTGCAGGTGGTCGCCGATTGTAATCATACCTCCTTCGGCAACCGCCGCAAAGTTTTGCGCATCCTGCACGTTGTCCATTGCCTTGTTGGAACCGTTAATCTGAACCCTCATGTTCTCTGAAATCACAAGCCCTGCAGCATCGTCGCCGGCGTTATTAATTCTTTTACCTGTTGTAAGCTGCTGCATAGCCTTTTCCATTGCGCTTAGCGATCTGTTAAGGCTGTTTTGGGCAATTAGTGATGGTACGTTTGTGTTTACTGAAATTGCCATTTTTCTCTCCTAAGTTTTTCCACATAATGATAAACGAACAATTTTTTCTATACTTTAGTTTAAATTTCTTATACTAAAGTTGCATATTTCAAGAAAAAGCTTGATACAAGGGGATTTCAATCCTTTATTGCAAAATAGCAAATATCATCCGTTTGGTGTAGAAAAAAGTGTTTTTGTGTTAAAATCTGCTTGTTATGCCTCATTTTTTTATAAAATCAGAAAACATTAAAGATAATATTATAAGAATTGATGACAAAGATTTACTAAAACATCTTGTTTTGTCATTAAGGCTTAAAAACGGGGAAAAAATAAAACTTATTGACGAAAACGAAATAAGCTACGAGTGCACGGCTGAAAATGTTTCAAAAACTTTAGTTGAAGCAAGGATAGACAGTTTCCAAAAGTCAAAAAGAAAACTCAACTACGGTTTATCTCTTGTGCAAAGCATCCTAAAACCTGATGCACAGGGGCTTTTGATATCAAATGCAACCCAGTGCGGCGTGTATAAAATTTATCCCGTAATCAGTGACAATTGTGCGGTTTCAAAGAAAAATCTTAAAGATAAAATTCAAAAGTGGGAAAAAATCTCAAACGAATCGGCAAAACAGTGCGAGAGAGCAAATTTCGCCCGCATAGAAGAAATTTCAGACCTTGCCCTTGTGCTTAAAAACTTTAAAAAAGAAAATGTATTAATTTATGCGGAAAAATACGAAAACACCGAACTTGACGATGCATTAAAAAATATTGACAAAAACAGCGAAATTGCAGTGGTAATAGGTCCCGAGGGCGGTTTTAGCGAAGAAGAATTCGAATATTTTATTGAAAATAACTTTAAATTAATTAGTCTGGGGGATTTGATTTTTAAAGCTCCAAACGCTGTTGTAGCAGGCATTTCAAACATAGTAACGAGGCTCAAATGAAAAGTTGCGGCGCTGTAAAAGAAGAAATTCAAAACGATAAAATTTTAAATGAAATAAAAACCCTCCCGAACACTCAAAAAGTCTGGCTTGTGGGCGGCTGCATAAGGGATTTGTTCTTGGGCATTGAAAGTTACGACAGGGATATTGTCGTAATCGGGGACGCAAAAAATATCGCGCGGGACATTGCAAATAAACTGAATGCAACGTTTATAGAGCTTGACTGCGAAAATGAAATTTACAGAGTTGTTCTGCAGGATAAAAAAAATTATTTTGACATATCGCAAGCGCTCGGGCAGGATATATTAAAAGATGCAAAAAGGCGCGATTTTACGGCAAATTCAATTATGTTTGACATAAATGAAAACAGCTTTTTTGACCCATGCGGCGGAATTTCGGCGCTTGAGCAAAAAAGGCTCGCCTGTGCCGATTTGAACAATTTATCCGATGACCCGCTCAGAATGCTCAGAGCCTTCAGGTTTGCCGCGCTTTACAATTTTTCGGTTGATAAAAATGTGCTTGAATTTATTAAAAATAACGGGGAATTAATTCACAAAAGTGCACCCGAGAGGATAAATCAGGAGCTGCTGAAGCTTTTCTCGGGAGATTTTTGCGCACAGGCGCTGCTTTTGGCGGATGAGTGCAATTTTTTGAACAAAATTTTCCCGTTTGTCGACGAGATTAAAAAAATTCCCCCAAACACGCACCATCATCTGGATTTGTTCCATCATTGCATTGAAACGATGAAAACCGTAAGGACAAACAATCCACTGCTAAAGCTTGCCGCCTTTTGCCATGATATAGGAAAGCCGAAAACACACACTATCGAACAGAACGGCAGACACAGATTTATAGGGCATGATAAAGTCGGGGGCGAGCTTATTAAACCTGTGCTTTCGGGGCTTAAATTTTCAAAAAAACAGATTGAATACGTAAGTATGATGATTGAAAATCACATTTATCCCTCTGCGCTTATGAGTGCAAAAGACGTGCAGGACAAGGCTAAAATAAGATTTATAAAAAAGCTTGAGCCGTATGTTGAGGATATTATAGAGCTTGCCCGCGCGGACAGACTTTGTGCAAGGGGTCCTATGGTGAGCGGGCAAATGGTTGAGGATAATTTAAAAAATCTTGATGAACTTTTGGATTTTTACGAAAAAATTAAGCCGAGGCTTGAAAATTTGCCAAAATTGCTCGACGGCAGGGAGATAATGCAGATTTTAAATATAGAGCCGTCACCGCTTTTAGGGGAAATTATCGAAGCGCTCAGGGAAGCACAGATAGAAGGAAAGGTCAAAGACAGGCAAGGAGCCGAGGGGTTTATAAAAGAGTGCTATTTGCACAATTGTAAAGATATGTAACAAAATTGAATAATTCTGCAATTATATAATCGTTATATACTTTATATATATGTAAGAGATAAATAATCTGAACAGCAAATAAGCAACTCCAATTTTATAAACTAAAACTTCCTAACCTTCCCTTCCTATAAAAAGCATTACTCCCGTTGAGGGAGTTTTTTTTATGCTGCGGGGCTTGACCTTTGGGTTTGTTCGGGGTAAATTACTGTTATGGTCGCATTGGCGGCTATACCTAAGGCGAGAGAGGAT
The DNA here is from genome assembly GCA_949300515.1 of uncultured bacterium. GTDB lineage: Bacteria > Cyanobacteriota > Vampirovibrionia > Gastranaerophilales > Gastranaerophilaceae > Galligastranaerophilus. Next base: position 13,654 of record CASGEP010000010.1, on the reverse strand, counting down.
ACGAGAAATCTCAATAAACCAATTTCGCCTGTATGAACGGTAAATTGATAGCGGATTTTGCGGGACGTGGAGCGAAGCGAACGTCCGGAGCGAACAAGCCCGAGAGGGTTGTGAGCGCGCAATAATCCAAGACATTGAAAATATGGGCGAGTGGCGCTATCCGAGTAAGACGAGGATACGAGAAATCTCAATAAACCAATTTCGCCTGTATGAACGGTAAATTGATAATTTAATATGGGCGAGTGGCGCTATCCGAGTGAGACGAGGATACGAGAAATCTCAATAAACCAATTTCGCCTGTATGAACGGTAAATTGATAATATAATATGGGCGAGTGGCGAAATTGGTAGACGCGCTAGATTTAGGATCTTGTGCAGCAATGCGTGGGGGTTCGATTCCCTTCTCGCCCACCATCTAAAAAGCTCCCTTGTGGGAGCTTTTTGGGTCGTATCGGATTTTGATAAGACAGACCAATAAATTTTTTGTCATCCTGGACTTATTTCAGGATGACAAAACCTTTTTTTATTTAGTTTTTTAGTGTTTTTTGCGGCGTTGTGCTGCAACAGGAGCACCCGACCGTTATGGCGGGTCTGTTTTGATGGTTTATATGGGTGACATGTGTACTTTTTGCACTATTGAGAAGTTTTGATTGCAGATGTAAATTGTATTTGTATATTCTAAGAATTGATACCGGTGCAGGTGCAATAGCGGCGCCAAGTTGTCATCCTGAATTTATTTCAGGATCTTGGCAACGTTTGGGGTGTGCATGCAACGTCAATAAGATGCTGCGCTACGCAAGGACAGGCTCACGCAAAATTTTTAAAGTAAAAATTTTGGTTCGCTTTGTCAAATAAATTCAGGGTGACCGGCATACAGGCATTTATGCCGTTTACATCACTATCCTTCCGTCTGCTGTTGGAAGCGGCTCACAATTGCCGCTATTTCAAACGCATTCAGCGGCTCTTCAAGCTTATCTCTCTTAATAAGCCCTTCCTCGAGCGCAAAATTCATCATATCCCTGCAAACACTGTCTTTTGGCATTTGGTACTTGGGATTGTATACAAGGTGCCTTGCAAGGTTCAGCGAATCCTCTTTCATATTTGCCAATTTGCAAATTTCATATCCGTCAAACTGTTTGTTTCCCCTTTGTGCTATGTGGAAAAAGTCCTGAGCCAGACGGTATTGCTTATCCTTGAGGCTTGCAATGGCGGCTATCTCGCTGCCCGTAAACTGTTTATCTCCTCTTTGCGGCGAATAATAGAGTCTTTTTGCCTTTTCAACCTGTTTGTCATCCAGTTTTGAAAGGTCGTAGCAAATATCAAAAGCGCCGAACTGCCTTTGCCCTCTTTCGGGAACATAGAAAAACTTCTGCGCCCTTTTATAGTCCGCTCTGTCAAGCTGGGTAATCATCATCGCATCAGCCGCGCTGAACTGGTTTTTGCCCCTTTGGGGAATATGCATAAGTCCTATTGCGGTTTTCATATCTAAAAAGTTTAAATCAACAAGAGAGGATAGGTCGTATCCGCTCACCCTTTTTGCGATTTCGGGCATTTGAAGCAGTTTTTGCGCCTTTGCAAATTTTTTATCGTCCAACTTTGCAATAATTAAAATATCCTCTTTGCTAAACTGTTCATTTTCTTTTTGAGGTATATAAAAAAGTGTTTTTGCTCTTTTATACTGTTCGGGTGTCAAACGTCCCCTGAGCCATGCGATGTCTTTTTCATTCAGCTTTGCAAGGCTTGAGCCAAAGGAGATATTAGCAAGGCTCTGAAGCTGCTCGAGTGATAATTTTCTGTAACTTGAACCCTGCGGGCTGCTTTGAACCTGTTTATTTTCAGCTGCTTTCCCCGCAGATGAAACACCTCTTTGTACTTTACTTGTACCAAAATTTATACTTGAAATATTCACTTATTTATTCCTCTCTTAAAAAAATCATGCCTTGCACGGGTACAAAAACCGTGAAAAAAATTTTTTGCCATTACTGTTAAAATTATATACAAAAATTAATTATCTTATGCCCGACAGGCATATATAAATATTTATTATAAGTATTTGCTATTTTATAAAGCTTGGAAAATAATAAAACATAACAAAAAGATTTACATAACGGTTAAAGGCGGGTTGCATATGGATTTAGACGATTTTTCAGAACATTTAAACTCCGGCAGAGAAGTCACGGGAGGTTCCGAAGTTCATTTGTATATGAGCCAACTGGCGGATGAGGCAATGAGACTCTCGGATGAGCTTAACAATAAATATAACCCGCCGGAGAAAGTCTGCGAGCTGTTTTTCAGACTCATAAACAAGCCTGTTGACTACTCTTTCAGGCTGTTTCCGCCGTTTTACACCAACTGCGGCAAAAATATTACAATAGGGAAAAATGTCTTTATAAACTCTTGCTGCCATTTTCAGGATCAGGGCGGAATTACAATAGGGGACAATGTTTTAATAGGGCATAATGTAGTTATTGCAACTCTAAATCACAATCAAAACCCCGCGCTGCGCGCCTCCATTATCCCAAAAAGCGTAAAAATAGGGAACAATGTCTGGATAGGGGCAAACGTAACCATAACGGGCGGGGTGGAAATCCATGACGGGGCAATCATCGCAGCGGGAGCCGTTGTAACGAAAAATGTTCCGAAAAACACCATAGCAGGCGGAGTTCCCGCAAAAATTATCAAAAAAATAGAAGTTTAGACCAAGCGGCATTTTCGGGCAAATTTAATCTTTTAAATAATAAAATTGGCTGTAGGGCAGAGTTTTAAAACCTGCTTTTTCATAGGCTTTTATTGCGCCTTTGTTTTCCCGTTCGACTTCAAGCCTTAATATCTTGTTTTGGTGTTCGTTTTTAACAAATTGAATAAACCCCGAGATAATCCCCCTGCCCCTGTATCCTTCTTTTATGTACAAATCTTCAAGCCAGATACACTCTCGCCCGAATTCGGTTGAAAAACTTTTTGCAAGCATTGCATAGCCGATTATTGTTTGGTTTTGCAAAATTACATATCCTTCAAGATATTTTGAGCCGCAGAGTGCATTTTCTATGTTTGCCCTGAAAATATCCTCGCTGCCGTTTGTATAAAGTGCATCCGATACATAAAACACCCTCATCATATTAAGCACTTCATCCGTGTCATTTTGTGAAATTTTTCTGTATAAAATATCCATAGGCATAATTATATTACGGACAAAAATTTTTTAAAACTCTGTTTTGATTGATAGTTTTAGGGTTTTATACGGTATTTATTTTTGTGTTATACTGGGCACAGTCCGCAAAAGGAGATAAAAAAATGAAAATCACTCAGGTAAGGAATGCCACAATTATTATAGAATACAACGGTGCAAAATTTTTGGTTGATCCGTGGCTTATGCCCAAGGGTTACATGGAGGGCTTTGACACCGGAATAAATCCGCAAATGCGCCAGCCGAGAGTTGATTTGCCTTTTGAGATTGAAAAAATTGTTGATGTTGACTGTGTCATTATTACGCACGTTCATCCCGACCATTGGGACGAGTTTGCACAAAATGCGCTTAAAAAAGATATAAAAGTTTTTGTGCAGTCTGCTGTTGACAGGGACTATATTTCATCAAAAGGCTTTAGAGATGTTGAAATTTTATCCGAAGAAGGCTCTAAATACAGAGGTATTACTCTGTACAAAACAAGAACACAACACGGTAAAAGAGAGATTATAAAGCCCCTGTGCGAGTCCGTGGGCATGCCCTATGACGCGATGGGGGTTGTATTTAAGTCGGTGAGCGAAAAGACACTGTATGTCGCGGGCGACACCATCTGGTGCGGCGAGGTTCAGGAGGCGGTAGAAAAATACACTCCCGATGTAATTGTTGTAAATGCCTGTGCGGCAACTGTTTTCAACGGCGAAAGGCTGATTATGAATATTGACGATATTAAAGAACTGATAAAATCAGCGCCCGACTCAACAGTGGTTGCAAGCCATATGGACACCGTAAGCCACCTTGCACTGACAAGAGACGACCTGAAGGAATTTAGAGAAAAGAACTCGGTTAAGACTCTTTTGATACCCGACGACAGCGAAACACTGGAGTTTTAGAACGTTGATTGAAGTTGCTATGAGGGGAAATGCACGTTTTGCCCACCCTTCTGTCACTTGGAATTCTGCTCCTGCGCTTTATGAATGCGTAGTTAAGGGTTCTTTTTTGTATTGTTATACTTTTTTACCGACTCTATAAGATTTAAATACAGTTCTAACTCCTCATTATCAGATGAATATATTTCTTTTATTATTCTATCCCTGTTAGTATTCCCTATTTTTTCTATCTGTATACCAAATTCGGACAGAGGAATTTTTAATGTATCTATGAGCTTGAAAAAAGTTTCAAGACTTGGCATAAAAACTCCTCTTTCCAATTTGCCATAATGCTTTTCAGCTATTTCAATTTTTTCCGAAAGTTCTTCCTGGGTAAGATTTGCCTTCTTTCTGTATTCTTTAAACTTTTTGCCTAAAAATTCTTTGTCATAAAACATAAGGGAATATACCTCGCTGCTTGTATTAAAAGTAGTATATATATGACGTCTTATTAACTATTTTTATATCCCCTTTTGTGATATAGTTATGTTAATATTCCTTTTTGTGTTAATATGATTTGTATTTAAGGTGAAAGGTGAAAATATGGAATTTATCGAAAAGATTAATCAACTTAAAGAACGTACCTTAACCATGGCAGAAAATTTACAGACGGAGGAAGCGACAAAAAATGCTTTAATTATGCCGTTTATCAATGCACTTGGCTATGACGTTTTTAATCCTATGGAAGTTATACCCGAATACATTGCGGATGTAGGTATTAAAAAGGGTGAAAAAGTTGATTATGCAATATTAAAGGATAATAAACCCATTATTCTCATTGAATGCAAGAAAGTTGACAATAAGGCTCTTGATATTAAGAAACACGCAACACAGCTTATAAGATATTTTAGCGTGACAGATGCAAAATTTATTATTCTCACAAACGGAATCGTATATAAATTCTTCTCCGATATTGAAACAAGCGGAAAACTGGACAGCGAACCGTTTTTTGTATTTAACTTACAGGATTTTAAAGAAAATCAGATTGAAACCCTGCAAGAGTTTTCAAAAGAACATTTTGACATAGATAAGGCCTTTTCCAATGCCGGAGATTTAAAATATATCAAAAGGTTTGAAGAGGTTATTGAAAACGAATATAAAGCTCCCAGCGATGATTTTATAAGGTATTTAATTAATAAATCAGGAGTTTGTGAAGGACGTATAACGGATAGAATAATTGAAAAGCACAAAAATACAACTATTGAAGCCTTCAACCTTTTTATGTCAAAAGTAATGAAAACCTCACTTGATTTTAGCCTAAGCTCTAAACAGGAAGCGAAAGAAAACAAGAATAAAAATGAAGTTGTAACTACACTGGAAGAATTAGAAGGTTTCGCCATCATAAAGAGTCTTTTAATAGATACCATTGATATACAAAGAATAACTTACAGAGATAATTCAAGTTATTTCAATATTTTGATTGATGATAACATCAGAAAAACTGTATGCCGCTTGCATTTTAATCGTAGCCAAAAGTACCTGTCATATATAAAAGATGGTAAAGAAGAAAAAGTCCCGTTAAACTCATTGAATGATATTTATAGCTTCGCTGACATATTAAAATCTAAAGTTAATGAGATATTGGCACTACAGGTTAAATAACCGCCGATTATTTATAATATTTTACTATTACAGACAGTGTTGTGCGTTATAATTCTGCCTATAATCATCTGCACCTCTGTTTTAACCTCTGGAGATGGTGATAGGCTCAATTTCTCGGCTGGTTTCTCTTCTATACATGCCTGTATCCGCTCAACGGCTTTTAAATCATCATTAACGGCTTTTTTAGCAATGCTGCACATCATAGCTTCTTTTACTGATTTAAGTGTTTTATCCTGCATTACTTCCATAGATAAGAGGGTTTGTAATATATCTCTCATCTTTCTTTTTTCATGCCGGACTTGAGCCGACTTCCCCCCTTTCTTGTATATTTATATAGAATTAAAGTTGAATTATTTGTAAAAGAACACTTGGTTTGATTTCTTGTTACAGATGGTTAGATTATTTTTAACAGCCGGTCTGAATTTTCAATATTATCAGCAATTGTCGGATTTATTAAGCCGGTCTGCTAACTTGTAAACACATCCAAACCTTCGATAATGGCTGCTGCACCGTTTTTTATGGCAATATATACATTTTCCTTTATACTTTTACAACAATTTACCAGTCGGGCGGAAGCATCGTTCAGGCATATAAACTTTGCACCCTTTCGGGCAAGTTTTGCCATTGGTATATCATTGTCATCATTTCCTGCCATTACTATTTCACAAAAAGCAATATCTTCATTTTTTCTGATAAATTCTATACCGTCCGATTTATCTGCAGCACACAAAAATAACGCATTCATGGAACCGTCCTTAAACCTTCTTAATGAGTTAGCCTGCAGCAAAATACTTTTATTGCAGGCATCCATAACAGGTTTTGAATAACGATTTTCCCTGAATTTAACTTTGCACCCTTTTTTGGCAAGTGTTTCCGTTACCTCTTTTTTAAACACGTCAATATTTACATCATGGGCCAAAAAGTATTCAGCCATATTTTTGCTTGGATTCCACTCATAGTATGAAATTCTTGAGTCGAAAAACTCGGGATCCGATAGTTTGACTTCTTTTAAATTTGCTAAAGTATTTAATTCGGCCTGTGTATATCGATATTTGTCACTTTTGGCAAAATCTTTCATTACCTGAGTCACAACTTCTCTGCTGTAATTTGTTTTCTGCTGCAGCTGTTCCTGATAAGCTAAATTTTCAACCATAACTCCGCCGATGTTTTCGTACAGGAATTGTCCGTTATTTGCAATTAAATAATTCGGATCGGGCAGATTTACACCTTTATTTGCCAGCTTGTTTTGAAGTTTAATAAACTCTTTAAATGTCCGGCCAGTTGCGTATACAATTTCTGAATTGCAAGATTTTGCCTTGTTGAAAATAGTTTTTAGCTGTTCTGTTGTCGCTGTTGCAAGAGTTCCATCCAAATCAAAAACAAACATTGATTTTGTTTCAGGGTGTTTTAATCCTCTGAAGGATATGTTGTTGCCGGCAGTATTCCTTTTGGCTTTTATGCTTTGAAATTTGTTAGTATATGTTGTGTTTTGTATTTGCATACACGCTTAATAACTTGTAAATTTTAAAATTTGCTATTAAGTGTTAACAAGTTTACAGCTCGTCGGTAAGGCATGCTTGAGCGGCGATAAAATCGGGCATTAATCAGACTCGGGATTTTTGCGTAAAATAAATCCCAAAAACGAGATATATGTTTTTTGAAGTTTATATGCAAAAAAGACAAAAGTAATTGCCCCGAGGATATTCCACAGGGGAACAATTTTGTAATCTGAAATAAAATTGCCGCTCGGGATTAAAAGCATATTATACAAACAAAAAACAGCCGAAAGAAATATATAAAATAAAGTTTCTGCTACCCAGTCGGTTTAGCACATTCTTTTGTTCATCCGACAAATTCAGATTGGCAATGTTATTATTTTGTTTAATCTTGAAATTGTAAACCTGCATTAAACCCGCAAGTATTGATGCAACTGTTCCCCAATAAAAATAATATCTGTTTTCGCCAAACAAGCGCTCTGTAAGTACACACACAGGATGGATAACAAAATTGTGAAGCGGCAGTATAATATGCTAAATCTTGTTAATGTTGTCAAAATCGCCCGGTTGGATTTGTATATTGTTAAAAACAACAATCAAATCGGGACAAAAGAGTTGCCTTAAAAGGATTTAATTATCAGAATTTATTTTTTTGCTTGGACCCAACAAAATATTTAATAATTTTAAAACGGCAAAAATTGGAATTGCAAAACCCAGGGTAACTCCACGCCGCCTGCAATCTTGCCAAATTTTTCTATTGCGGTTGCATCCTTAAAACCCTTTTTTGCAAAGTCAACGCCGGGAACTATCGTTAATAAACAGGTTGTAGCGTATGCTTCGCCATTGATTAAATCCCCTTCATTGCTGAAAGGGGCAGAAAAGACATGCGGCTTTCCGCTGAAACTTGTTGTCTTTACCGAATTAATTGGCGCAATTTTCATTTTTTTATATTCCCTTAATTTTTTGATTTCATTATTAAATTCGTCAAGTTCTTCTTTGCTTATTTCAGGCGGTGTGGTTTGCACTAATTATATCATAGTATCTTTTAAATTTGCACTGTCTTTGCGAATTGCCCTTGCGCACATACTTTTTATTTGAGTCCTGATATGGCGTTACTCTGTGCAAAATATTTATATCAATAGTTTTGAGCTATTTTTAATAAAAATCAAACTCTATAAAACTACACAAAATTACACAAGACTACACAAATATTACACAAAAAAATTATTGCAGCGGAACAATGTCCAGCTTATATCCCAGCGGTACAAGAATTTTTAATAATGTATCTATTTGAGGTGCTGTCTTTGATTTTTCCAGCCTTGCTAAATATTCCTGTTTAATATTACATTTTTTGGCAAACTCCGATTGAGTTAAGCCCAATTCTTTTCTGATTTCAATAATTTTCCCCATAAGTTCAACTTTGAGGTCAATTTCAGCGAGTTCTTCTTTTGAAAGTTCAAGGGAATCTTTAAAATCAGCCCAATCAGCACTATATTTTTTGTTTTGATTATCCATTTTATAAGTTCCTTTCGTTAAAGTCTTTCATTAGTCGTATAGCTTTTTCAATTTCCCTTCTGGGAGTTTTTTGCGTACGTTTTACAAAGTGGTTAAGTATAACGTATCTGTTTTCCTGCTTGAAAAAGAAGAAAAATCTATCTCTTAAAGGACGCAGTTCAAAGATTTCGCAGTCAATGTGTTTTATATATGGCTCTCCAAGTTCAGTTCCATAGGCTTCGAGCATTTCCATATATTCCACAATTTTATTAAGTTTTATTCTTGCATCTTTTGACTTTGCGGATTTATTTTTAAGCTCCATAATATAATCTTGAGCTTCTGAATATCCGTTTTTATCCTGCCAAAAGACAATCTTATATTTCTTACTCATTTTAACTATACTTATATTATAACTAATTAGTTATAATATTTCAACCCTGTTTTAAAGAGAAATAATTAAAAAAGAGGATTTCAAAAACCTTGAAATCCTCTTTTGATAAATGGTTGCGGGAGTCCACATTGAACGTGTTTGGAAATTTGAAAGCAAGGTTATACGCACATCTTCGGATGAGGTAATTTCTTTCATAAGTAAGAAAAAGACCTTTTGACCTTTTCAAGGAACTTACTGGAAAAAACTATGGGTTTAACGACTGGACAAGCCTACTGGTATATAAATCGGCTACTTAAAACAGGCATGATACGCAAGCTGAAAGCAACAGAGTATGTTGGTAATAAAGGCAAACAACAAGCAATATATAAAATGAAAAACCGCTAAGATATCATGTCTATGGACATGATATTTATTCATTTATATCTGTATTCTGTTGATGGTGAGTTTGCTGCCATTTATATGCTTTCTTTAATAATCTTGGCTTCTTGACTAATTCAGCCCATAGCTCAGCATTACTATTTGGTGCTATTGCACGATATTCTATTTCATAATCCTGATAAGAGTAGCTTGAAACAGGTTTACCTTCTTTATCGTATGTCATTCCTGCCTTTATTGCTATTGTGTTATTTGAATAATCTACAATGTATTGAGATAAACCATATTCAATCTTCTTCTTAGTTGCCTTTTCTAAATCTTTATATATGCCATTTCCCACGTATTTAGTCCAGAAAACACGTTTATTGTAATTCATGTAACCATGATTATCTACATAGATTTTAATACTATCTTTGTCTATAAAGTTATTATCATCTACTTGTACCCATGAAGCACCAAAGCAAGATGTAGCAGCAATATTTAATATAATCAATAATGAGATAATAAACTTTTTCATGCACACTCCTTATATAGACATATTATCACAAACAAAGTTAAACCGCCTCAGCATTAACAGAGGCGGTAATATTATCTATTAAGATTTAACTGGTTTGATATAAACATCTGATACAGTATAAGCTGTTTTAGTTGTGCCTGCTGGGACTTGTGCGTCCTCCCCTTTCATTAATAGGAATAAAGGACATATAAGGACACTCAATACTATTGACATTGTCATTTTATCGTCTGGTCTAGCAGATACAGAGCCAGAAAGTGGAATATAAGTCCCGTCAACAGCATTTGTATGGAAATCATTAACTGTTACTTCTCCAGATTTACCTATCATACCTCTAGCCTTTGCAAATGTTATTTCTGCTGTTACTGGAGTTCCTGCCTTAATTAAGATACTACCATTGCTATCTTTAACATCTGAAACTACCGCAAAATTGACCGTTCCACCGCTTACAACATCTTTAGTTGATATTGTTTCAGTACAACGAATTACAATAGGTGTATGTGCAGGTAATACTACTTTACCTGCTGAGTTTGCTGATAATTTTATAGATGGATATTTGTAACTTGCTTGTACATTCTCAGTTGTCTTGATAAAGTCATATAACGACATATTGTCTGTTGTTGCTTGTGCTGTAGTCGCCAACGGACTGCCAAATAATGACATCATTGAAACAAGTAGAAAACTGGCAATAGTTTTTTTAATCTTCATTCTTACTTCTCCTTTTTAATTTAAGTAGATAATCTAACCCCGTTATAAACAATATTCCCATAATAACACCTACTATAAATCTTGTAATGTTACCAGTATTATGTATAGTCCCTAAACCATAATTAATAATTATGTCAACAAAGCATAATACAAGCAGAAAGATAAATGTCTTTAGATTAATTCTAAGTTTATTAAAAAGTGCTGTAATGCCTGATATAATAACACCAAGATAAAATCCATAACATCTGCAACACAAAGCCATAGGATAACCGAAAATCCAGAATGAACGGTCAGGCTGTTGGTGGCATGAATACATGTACAAAGAGGTTAATAGTGCAGAAAAATCATAATGCTTCATATATGCCATTATTGGTGCTAATGTGCTTCCAATAAAGAAAAACGCACTATATAAACAAAATAAGATTATTATAACTTTTCTGATTTTCTGTTTCATTCTACCTTTTAATATTTGCAAACAATTCTTTTAAGTATTCATCTTTTGATTTATCAACTAGTTTCCAAGTTTTCTTATCGGGTGTAGCCCCTGCTTTTAATAGCATTTCAACTATTTTAACTTGTTTCTTTGCTATTGCACGATTAAGAGGCGTCTTACCATTCCAAGTTTTATTAACATCAACATTATGTTCTATTAAACTAGAAACTATGTCAGAACTACCTTTATTAATAGAATAGGTTAAAGCATTAACACTTCTTACTGAAACAAACATTGGCGGTACTGATATTTCAGGATTTGCACCTGCGTTTAGTAATACTTTGGCACATTCTGGCTTGTTCTGGTATATTGCAAATATTAGCATAGGTGTACCTGTCAAAGTTGTATTAGGGTCAAAACCTGCTTTCATAAACATATCCACAACTTCCGGGTTGTCTTTTTGTATTGCACCCGCAAGTCCAGTTGCGTTATACAGAAATCGTTGATTTTGGATTTGACTTTTATAGTATTCTTCATTTTTAGGAACATCAAATGCAAATGCTGTTCCTGATATTAATAAAATTGATAATAATAAAATAACCTTTTTCATTCTCCTTTTTCTCCTATTTAATATGTATGTAACTGTATCTTTGACTCTTTACCATTGATTTCAAATGTGAAATCTATAATTGGTGCAACTTGTAATTTTGCAATGCCAAGAAGTCTTACACTATTACCTTGTTTTAATGTGTAATTCGTAGGAAAAGGTCTTGTAAACTTGTTCTTTTCTAAATCTGTTTTCGCACCTGCTATAATTCCATATATCGGAATAAAATCAACACCAGTAGGTATGGCTGCTTTCTTTGCTATTTCAGTTAAACCAACAAAGTCACCTGTTTCAACTTTCTTTAATAGTATATTACTATCCGTGTTGTTTGTTACTATTATTTCAAAACCATTTACATACTTTTTGATTTTAGATTTCATCTGCACTTTATTGGTTGTAAATTCAATTCCGTTTTCAGCGTATTTCGTAGTTTTAATAACTTTATTCTTTAATGGTTTATTATATGAATTGTACTTATTTTTCTTAGCTTTAACATCGCCTATTGTAATATCATTTAATTCAGCATAACTGCTAAAATCTGATGAGTATTTCTTTTCAAGGTCTTTATCAGTAAAAGAGTATATTTTATAACCCAGTGATTTTAGCTTGCTATGATACTGTTCTTGTTCTTTCTTATCGCAGTTAAGAAATATATTTATATCTTTGTCTGATTGGTACAAACGGATAAAGTAGTTATTTTGTATAGAATATAACGCATTATCCCTAACTGTTGGTGATGTCAATGCTTGTTCTAATTTGGGAGTAAATTCCTGTATCCGAGTGTCTTTCACTACAAACAAATTTTCTACATTCTCTGCAAATGCTTGACTTGAACAGATAGCGATAGCAATCATTAATAAATAAATCTTCTTCATATCAACTCCTTTTTCTTGATATTATCATGAACATGCCAGAGGCGATGTTTCTTCCAATTACACTTACAATCTTTAAATTGACATCTACCTTTGTTGTTCAGGTTTAATACTTCATCTGAAATATATTCAACTTCAATCCCGTAGGATTTTCCTAGCTGCTTTACACGTTCATAATATACCATTTGTTGCTGTTTATACTTGCTATCCAGTATCAATACTATTTTAGGCTTCTTCCCAGTTGTGAAAGCATAATGTAAAGACTGTCCGACAGCCTCATAGGCTTTATTACAAAAGTCAAACTCTATTGCATAAGTATCAGTAAGACAGTCTATTCTAGTCTTATCTGGTAACTCATATTCTTCAATACCGTTATGTGCTGAACAATAAGCGTGTTGATAACTATACTCGCTATGAGGGTGATAAACGGCTTTCCAATGGTTGTAATACTTAACATCAAAAGGATAGGCATTAGCCGAAAGTGTTGATATAAACAGCATAACAAATACCAAGACCTTTTTCATAGGTAAATCATAACAGATAAATAGTACCAGTCAACAGGCACTATTTACTAGTGATTTATTTAAACAGAGTAAGGATAATAAGGCTATGAAAACAGATGTTTCAATATCAATAGGTGCAAGAATTAGACATTTTAGAGAATTGGCAGGGTTTAGTCAGTTGCAACTATCTGAAAAGGTTCAATGTGAGCCGTCAACACTTGCACATTATGAGACTGGGAAAAACCTTGTCAGTATGACAAAATTAATCCGCATTGCAGAGGTTCTTGAAGTGGAATTATACCAGTTTTTTATATCATCACCAGTTGAAACGGATATGGAAACAATAGAGAAATTAAATAAATTGTTATCAACCGCAAATAAGGTACAAATTGGACTTATTTATAATATCGTTTCAAGTATTCTTGAACTAAAATAGATTTACCTTTGAATAGTCCGCAAAACGTTCGTTTATCGAACGCAAAAAAACTGTGTCTAAATACGTTCGCAAAACTCCGCAGCATATCTTTACAAACGTTCGTTAATGTATTGACAT
>CASGEP010000009.1 GCA_949300515.1 uncultured bacterium | reverse complement strand
CAAAAGGGTCAAAAACAGACAAAACAGAGCGTATATGTCTTGCGGTAACGCCTGAGGAAAAAGAATATTTAAAAAAATGCCTTGAGGATTTTCGCAGCAGAAATACTTAAACCGCAAATTTTAACAGTGCAAATATAACGACGGGCGCAAGTTCTGCGCCCGATGGCCCAGCATAAAAAAGGCAATTATATTTACTATCGCTGCCATGGCTGCAAAAGCCCCGCATTAAGGCAAGACGAGTTTGAAAACGCTTTTTTAAAACACGTATTAAATAAATTACATTTCAGCAGAGAATGTATTAATGAAATAACAGGCATAGCAAAAGAACTTGTAACCATGGAAAGTGAATTTGCCTGCGTGAGTGCTGACGAACTAAACAAAAAAATCAAACTGCTGCAAAGGCGGCTTTCGCAAATGATACAACCGCAGAAGTAATTTATATAACATGTATCTGTCATCCTGAACTTGGTTGACGAAGCGAACTAAAATTTTAAGCTAAAGTTTTGTGTGAGCCTGTCCATGCGCAGCACAGGAACTTAAAAGTGATGAATATATAAATTCAATTGATATAATTTGATGTTTTTGGGCATATCCTCTTTTGTGTGCAAAGTAAACATAATAATAATTTCTATTTTTGCTTATCAACTAATTTCTTAAGCAGATTTGAATACTTGATTATACGCTTGTCCTTTGCGGGCAATAGCAGCATACATCTGTCACTGTATTGTTTCGAAGTTATCTTAATATATTTGCCGTCATTTGTTATTTCATCAATATCTTTCAGCAAATAAAAACTGTCCCGAAACGGCTTGTCGGCAATAATTTTTTTGTTTGTTAATACACTGGTTAAATTTGTAATGGAAAAACACAGTATGGTAAATATTAGAAGTATTACTATAAAAACGGGCAGATTATCCCTTGTAACCATATCTATATGCACCAGATCAGGATGCAAATAAAATGGAAGTACCAGTTGTCCAAAACCTAATCCGGGGAATAGAAGCAAAACTTTAACGGCTTTTGTGCTTACCGGAACCATATCTAAAATTTTTTCATCAGGATATAGCATTGATATTTTAAAAACTATAAGTTTTTTATACAAAAAGGACAGTAGTGTCAATATGAAAAAACCAATTACTGAGCACGCAATGCCAGATACAACAGTCAAGTCACTCAGTATTAGAGCTTTTCCTGTTATTGTATTTACGATTTCTTGATTTGCGCCAAGGGGCTTTGAGCCATAATGCCATACAAAGTTGAAAAGTCCGGCACCAACAATGGCAGATATGCCGCCAAGAAGTGAATAAGAAATTTTTGCCATATGTTACTCCTTATCTCCTATCTTTCTTTATTTTAAAAAGCCAAGACTATAGTAGTGAATACTGTAGCCCTCTTTTTATTCTTTAACAATATTTTCAACCCTCATATAATTTCACAACATGGGTATTATATCAAATATATTTTACAATGTTGTTAATTGTGTTTGTATGTTGTTAGTAACTTGCACAACGTTACATGTTACCATTCTCCACTGTTAAGACCCTGAAACGAGTTCAGGATGCCAGCTACACATTGATTGATTTACTTCCGCGTCGTACTATATACAAATTATATTTATACCTACTCTATCAACCGGACTCTGCGTTGCGCTTTACTGTCCTTCCCGTTATGCGCCAAGGGTATCATACATCCTTCTGACTTCGCGAATATCCTTCCACATCAGCCATTTCGGGCTTCCTTTTTCTCTTGAATCGTTCCTTAAAAGATAAGACGGATGAAAAATCGGCATCATCTTTGCGCCGTTTGGTCCGTCAAACCACTCCCCGCGCACGCGTGTAATGCTCATTTTCCTGTTAAACATACTCTCAAGCGCCACCCTGCCGCAAATAAGTATTATCCTCGGCTTCATGATATTTATCTGTGTGTCTAAAAACTCCCTGCATGCCTCTTTCTCTTCCGGCTCGGGGTCGCGGTTTTCGGGCGGGCGGCATTTTATTGTGTTGCAGATATAAATATTTTTATCCCTGTAAAAACCGACACTTGCGAGTATTTTATCCAAAAGCACACCCGCTTTGCCCACAAAAGGTCTGCCCATTTTATCTTCATAAAACCCGGGGGCTTCGCCTATTAAAATTATTTTATCATTTACGACTCCTTCGCCAAAGACGGTATTTGTCCTTGTTTTGCAGAGTTTGCATTTTTGACAGCGGCTGCAGGCTTCTTTTGCTTCTTCAAGTGTTTTAAACATAGCCTTATTATACACCTTATTAAAAGCAAATATAAATAAGGTTTTAATTTTGTGTTAAAATAATATGGTAAATTTTGTTGGGAGTAGCGAAAAATGAATGAAAAATTGGAAAAAGCTTTTTGTGTGCAAATAAACAAAGAACTCTACAGCGCTTATTTGTACCTTGCAATGCAGACTTACTTTAAAGAAAACAACCTTGACGGTTTTGCAAACTGGATGTATGTTCAGGTGCAAGAAGAACTCTCACATGCGATGGGTATGTACAATTACGTTTTTGAGCGCGGCGGCAAGGTCGAGCTTATGAATATCGAAAAGCCGCATGCAAGTTTCAGCTCGCCTCTGGAAGTATTTGAAGAAGTTCTAAAACATGAAAAATATGTAACGTCTTTAATCAATGACTTGACTTCCGTTGCGGAGGATGTAAAAGACAGAGCCGCAATATCCTTCCTCGGCTGGTATATAAAAGAACAGGTGGAAGAAGAAGCAAATGTATCAAATGTTTTGGGCAATTTAAAACTTGCGCAAAACGACCCGAGAGCGCTCTTGCTTCTGGATAGAGAGCTTGCGGCAAGGACTTTTGTTGCCCCTGTCATAGGCTAGATAAAATTTAACCCGCCTGCTTTAAGGCGGGTTTTTTCTACTTAATATTCAGCTCGTATTCTAAAATGTCCGTAAGCGGCGGTTTTTTGAGGCAGTTTATTGCCATTTGCGCCTTTTTTACAAGTTCGGGGTTGTCACTTACCTCGCAGATTGTTTTCAATAAATCCATTGTGCCGTTAAATACCCTTAAAAGGTCGCCCTCATGCATAATTAAATACTGGGATTTTAATTCGTCAAAAATTTCCCTCCAGAGAGTTACACACTCTTCCCTGTTGCAGTCGCTCATATAGGCAAAATTCAAAACCGCGGGGACAAGGTTTGTGCTCATTTTTATTTCGCTGTCAATTCTTCTTGCACCCTGTTCCCTTGCTAAATCTTCCGCAAGAGCAATTGCGGGGCTGAGTTTTTGCGCGGTATCAATCATATCGTCGTCAAATGTTGTTTTTGGTCTGTCGTCTTTAACGTCGGCAAACACGGTCATCAGGGCGGCGAGTTCTTCGGGTCTTAAGTCTTGTGTGTATTTCGGGTCGCTGATAAGCTCTGTCAGTAAAATCTGGTTTATTCCGTAGATGTTTTTTGCTGTTTCGCCTTTTTCCGTAAGGCTGTAGATGCCGTTTTGACATTGAACATAGCCTTTTTCTTCAAGGTAGTTTAACTTTCTTTTCGCATCTTGTTTTACTTCTCTGACGGCGCTGCTGTGATAGCTTGTATAGCTGTTATCAAGAGCTTTTTCGGGACCTCTTGTCCTTACGGGTTCGTTTGCCTGATAAGAAAGGAAGCTTTTTGCGATAAAATCATCTAAATTGTTTAAAATCGGCCTTTGCAGCAGCGTTGCATAGGTTAAATTCAGACTGCTTCTTATTTTTGTGTCTTTTGACAAAATAATATCTTTAAAAACACTAAAGTCATATTCGCTCTTGGGGCATACTATGACATTGCCGACATCGTCTATACCCCTTCTTCCCGCTCTGCCGGAGCCTTGTTTGTATGTTGCGGGGGTAATTGTTACGACGGACCTTCCGTCAAATTTATCTGCCGAGGTAAAGACCGTTGTTTTAAACGGCATATTAATGCCCGCAAGCATTGTTTCGGTGGCAAAGCAGGCTTTAACAAGCCCTTCGCGCGACAGTTTTTCTATTAAACTTTTATACGCGGGCAGCATTCCGGCATGGTGTATCGCGTAACCCATAAGCAGTTTTGGAAGATATTCTTCATCAAAGCTGCTTCCTAAATATATTCCGTTTTCCCTTGCCTCTTTTACACTCTCCAAAACCTTTTTTGACTCTACCGGAGTCAAAAGCGTTCCGAGTTTTTGGGGTACTTCGTCAAGCTCCTCTTTACATCTTTTCTTTGAAAATATGAAAATAAGCGCGGGAGTTTTGTTTTGTTTATTAAGGATTTTTAAAAGCGGTGCAAGCGGAGGATTTTTGCTGTTATAGTTTAGTCTTATGTCTTTTGCTACTTTTAAATCGTTGTCGGATAAAATATAGGCTATTTGCCTTGCTTTTTCTTTTTCAAGCCCCTTTTCACTCATAAGGGCGAGCGCAAATTCTTCTGCATCAATATACAGGCCTCTGCCGTTGTGCTGTTTTAATATCGTTGCAAAGTCTTTATTATAGAGGGTTTCAAGCTCAAGTGCTATTTGTTTTTGTCTGTCACTCAGTCCCGACAAAAGTTTTTTGGGGCTGATTTGTTTTGTAAAAAGCGCCTCGATTGCAAAGCCTCTGTCTTTTTTGTAACCGAAAACATACTCATTTAGCGGGACATATCTTTCGTTTTCCATAACGGCATTAAGGTGAACTTTTTTACCGGGGTTCAGTCTGCTTATCCATTCGCTTATCTCCTGTGCGTTTGAAGCTGTTGCCGATAACATCATCTGCTTCATATGTTTTGGAGTGTTTATAACGGACTCTTCCCAGATTGTTCCTCTGTCGGGGTCGCCAAGATAGTGAAATTCGTCGTAAATTACGCCGTCAAAATCCTTAAAAGTCTGTGCTCTTGCTTCTTCATCCTTGGAACTCAGCATATTGCGATAGACTTCAGTTGTCATAATAAGAAGCTGCGCGTTGGGGTTTATCACAACATCGCCCGTCATAATGCCTACGTTATCGGAGTTTATGAAATTTCCGTTTTTGTCGTAATTACCGAACTGCTCCGAGAATTTGGTAAATTTTTCATTACCGAGCGCTTTAAGGGGTGAAAGGTAGATTATTCTTTTACCTTTTTTTATTGTATCTTCAATTCCGTATTGAGCAATAAGAGTTTTGCCCATCCCTGTCGGGGCGGTTACAATTACGCTTTCGCCCCTTATAAAAGCGTCTATCGCATCTTTTTGGTATTTGTCGGGAGTGAGCTTTTTATCCGAATTTTCAAAAGAATGCAATTCCCTTAAACCTTTTTGCGGCAGGGTTATGGATTCAAGCCGTTTTAAATCAACGCTGGATACTTTACTTTGTTTGCGCTGTGTCCTCTCTTTTTCAATGTTTTCCAGAATTGCATCTTTTTGCCCGCCGGATTCTCTTGGCTTTTGGATGTAGTTTTGCAGCTCCATAAACTGCTGTGTGGATAACATCATTCTCTGTTCAAAGGGAAAAGAACTTCTAAAAACATTGTCCTGACCTATGGTTTTATGATATTTCTTTTGCTTTTTGTTGTTTAGAGCAGCTAGAAAATTGGTTTTTTCTATATTAAAATTTATTTTCATTTAAACTTCCTAAAGTATAATACTATCATGCGCGTAAATATTTTTTTGTGCAAAAAAAGTTATTTGTATACTTTTTTTGTTACAAAAGTTTAAAAAAATGCTATACTGGTTTTGTATCTAAAAAGGAGTTAAATATGTGGGAAAAAGACATTAACATTAACGAGGTAAAAGAGATTATCTCAAAATCAAAAGTGTATTTCGGTGTCGGTGCCATGTACAAAATCAATGACATTCTGGCAGATTTGAAATCAAAAGGGGTTGATAAGGTCATTGTAATCTCGGGCAGAAACGCGTATAAAGCAACGGGAGCCTGGGATATTGTTGAGAAAGCCCTGAAGGATAATTCAATAGGCTATGTAAATTATGACAAAGTAACCCCGAACCCGACCACAGACGGTATTGACGAGGCAAAGAAAATTGCGCTTGATTTCGGAGCAAAGGCTGTTATAGCAATCGGCGGCGGCTCTCCCATCGACACGGGCAAAAGCGTTGCAATTTTAATGGATGAAAAATATCAAAATAAAACAGCCGATGAACTTTATGAGTATAAATTTGCACCCCAGAGCGCAGTTCCCGTTATTGCAATAAACTTAACCCACGGCACGGGAACGGAGGCTAACCGCTTTGCGGTTGCAACTGTCGTTAAAAAAGACTTTAAGCCGGCAATTGCCTATGAGTGCATTTATCCGACATACTCTATTGATGACCCTAAAGTATGCTCAAAGTTGTCTTTGAAGCAGACGCTCTACACATCAATTGATGCGATAAATCACGTTATTGAAGCCGCAACAAGCAAAGTTGCCTCTCCCTATACCGCAACGCTTGCAAAAGAAACAATAAGACTTGTTGCAAAATATCTTCCTTTGGCGGCAAAAAACCCCGATGACCTCGAGGCAAGGTATTTCTTGATGTATGCTGCACTGCTTGGCGGTATATGTTTTGACAACGGGCTTTTGCACTATACTCACGCTCTTGAACACCCGCTGAGCGCGGTAAAACACGACTTATCTCACGGTCTTGGACTTGCAATTCTTCTGCCCTCGGTCATTAAGACAATTTATCCGGATAAAGCAGCTACTCTGGCTGATATTTTAGAGCCTATTGCGCCAAATCTCAAAGGAGAGGCAAGCGAAGCTCAAAAGGCTGCAGAGGAAGTTGAAAAATGGCTGTTTGAGGTGGGAGTTAAAGAAAAACTTTCCGATATGGGTTACAGTAACAGCGACGTAGAAAAGCTTACAAACCTTGCGTTTACGACACCATCTCTTGACGGACTGCTTGCAATAGCGCCGAATGAAGCCACGCAGGAGCGGGTGAAGGCTATATATCAAGAGTCAATGCAGCCGCTTTCAATACTAAAAAGCCCCCTTTAAAAAAGGGGCTTTTTTTAAAATAATTTTTTATGCCTTAAGGTGTGTCGGGATCATCCGGATCTTCCGTAGGATCTTCATAATTAGGAGGTCTGAATTTTACACCGAGTTTTCCTACTGCGAACTGGTATCTGTCTTTGCCTACAGCATTTGGTTTTTTATCCCCGTTTGTATCGACCGCTATTGATACACAGGTTTTTTCTATGTCTGTCGGTGTGCCTTCGTATTCTATTATTGATTTTGTCGTAGTGGAGCAGGATTCGTCGTATAAAAAGCCTACGAGTGTGCCGTCAGCCAAAACGGCAAGCGACCTTGACGAAAAACCGATACTGCTTGCGTTGCCCGTGGCATAAGCAGGCAAAGCAAACATTGATGTGGCTCCGCTGTCGCCTTCCGACTCTGCGGGTGCACTTCCGAGACAGTTTCCCTGAGAATCAGAATTGCAGGTTCTCACAAATGAAACGTATTTGCCGTATAAATCTCTGATACAGTTTGCATCCGAGCAATCCACATCTCCCATGGTGTGGGATGTTGTTTCAAGCATAACAATCTGCTTTGTAGCATCGTTAAAAGTCGTATACGTCTTTTTAATCGTTGCCTCAGCCTGTCTTTTGTCTAAATCAATGCTTGTAATAAGGGATGGTATCGTAATGGCTGCGACTACACCTATAATAGTAAGTGTTATAAGTACCTCAGCCAATGTAAATGCTTGTTTTAACTTCATAAACTCCGCCTTTTTGTACTTCACACTAGTATTATATTTTGGCTTTTAAAATATTGCAATAGTATTAATGCTTTTTAATGAGTTTTATAAGGTCGCACCCTGCAACGGCGGCAACAATAGCGCCTGCCGCAAGCCACATGTAATTTATTATATTTATCGGGCTTTTTTTCTTTTTAATTCCGGTGTTTTTTATGTCCTCGGGCGTTTTTGCATTTGCAATTTCAATTGTGTCTTTGGTTAAAACGCCGCTTATTCTGCCTTTTGGCGGCTCAACAACACCGACTTTGGGCGGTGTAAATGTCATCTGTACAT
Source organism: uncultured bacterium (assembly GCA_949300515.1). Classification (GTDB taxonomy): domain Bacteria; phylum Cyanobacteriota; class Vampirovibrionia; order Gastranaerophilales; family Gastranaerophilaceae; genus Galligastranaerophilus. Next base: position 39,210 of record CASGEP010000009.1, on the reverse strand, counting down.
TTTGATTGTTAACTTGCGTTGTCATAATTTAATTAAAACAAAAAGTTATTCTAAATTGCCGGTTTGGTTTTTCTTTTTTTCGTAGTATCCCGCAATAGGGCTTGCAATCAACGGTACAATAACGCGTTTTGCGATGAGCGTTGCGCCTATCAGGGTGGAAACGCTCCTAAAACCTTCGCTTGCCTGTTTAAACTTTCTCTCATCCGTTATTTGGGAGAAAAGTGTTTTGCAGATTGCTTTTTGTATTTTTTGATTTGCTATTAAAAGACCCGTGCCAAACTGTACAACCGCAGTTGTTATCCCTGTTGCGGCATCCATTTTTGCCACAAATGATTTTTTGTCGTCCGGGATTTCGTCATTCTTCAGGGTATTTCGCACCCTTAGCGCATAGGCAAAAACGTCCTTTGAAATGCTTGTTACAAGGAGTGTTTTTGTTAAAAAATCAGGGTTTTCTATACATTCATTTATATGTTTTTTAACAAAATTTGAATTGGCAAAGCCGTTTATTGTTTTTTGTATAGGGTGTATCATTTCACACCTCCCTGTCTTATAAGATTAATGTACTTTTCAAGCGTTATCGGGCGCTCTTTTTTTACAGGCTCCTGAGGTTTTTTGATAATTAAATTCATAATTTTCGGAAAAATAAAATCTTCCGCCATGCACAAAACGGGCGTCAGTGCCAGCGCTGCAATGAAGCTTATTCTGTTTTGCAGATGGAAAAGCATTTTTTTTGTGTGGTTGTAGCCCTCAAGAGCAGAGCCGAGAAGTTTTTTATCGGTCGGGTTTTTTAAGTTTTTGATTAAAATTTTAAAATCCTCTTTCAACTTTTTTGTAAGCCCTTCTTTATCAAGCCTTGTGATTAATTCTTTGGATTTTTCTTCAAATGTTTTGTCGTTTTTTGAGGCTCTCTCTGTAAAATGCAAAAATAATTTCTTTGCTTCGCTCTCGTTATAGTGTTTTATGCCTGTTTGCGGGTCTAAGGCGCCCGAGTTTGCAAGCTTTTCGATGAATTTTGAACACGCCATCAAAATGGGTACTTCCATTAAAAGCTGAATAGTTGCCGCCACAGGGTTTTTAAGGGCGGAATACTCTTTTTTTTCTTTGTCCTCTTTTGAAACGGCAAGGATAACAGCAGGCACAATCACCGCTTTGCCGATAAAGTCAAGTGCAATGTTTGTACCTTCGCCAATTTGGTCAATTTTTGCAAAACCCTCCCCCAGAGCGTATCTAAAGCCTTTTGAAAGACCGGTACCGCCTTTAAAATTAATACTTCCATTTAGCGAATTAATTTTCATATAACTGTTGCCTTCGCTTAGTTAAAACCCCTCAAGATTTTTATTTTACCGAAAAATATTTTTTTGTAGCAATTTTTTACACTATTTTGTTTTTAATAGTGTATGAGGAAGTTTGCACAAATACTTTTAAATAAAATTTTAAAAATGCAGGAAGATAAAATGCGCTCTAAAATAAAGAAAAATCTTTATTCTTACTCTTGCGGTTCGGTAAGTTCGCACATTACATCTTTTGCAACCGTGTCTTTTGATTCAAAAACACGCGAGAAAATGAAAATAATGAAAGAAACGGTTAAAAAAATCGTTAAAAAAAATATTAACACTCCGGAAAAACTGCTTGAATATGTTGAAAAATCAGGCACAAGAGTTATAAAAGTTCCTTTTGCGGATAAAATTTTATCCTGCGTGAAGGAAGAAGAAGGTTTTATTACGCCAAAGAGCGGGCTTGAGGCGCTTTATTTGAATGTTGTATTAAACAAAAAAATCGCCTTTAAGACTTCCGAAATGTTTGTTTTGAGGGATTTGCCCCTTAATATTTATGTTATGTCGCACCAGTTCCACAAGTGGTATTCATACAAAATGAAACTGCCGGGATATGACTATGCGGCCCAGGAAAATTTTAAAAAAGTTTTTGAATTTGCCGACCCGAAAAAGGTTCAAAAGCTTGGCTATCAGGATATTATGTCCTTAAAAGATGCAATAAGGCGCGATGTTGAGGCAATCGAGTTCGTGCTTGAACTCTCAAGAGAACATGAAGGCTCCAAAAAAACTCTGGATAAAATTAAAAGCGGCGAAAAAGCTAGGCTCTAAGCTCTTCAATTCTTTTAGCAAGAGCTCTTACTTCTTTTTCGATTTCTTTATCCGTAATGTCCGGATTTAAAAGAATTTTTTCCGCGGTTTTATTTATTGCTTCATTTATCTCTTTTTTATTTTTAACGCCAAAATCCCTGTTGCCCGAGTTTTTAAGCTGCTCAATTCCTATGCACCTTGCCTTTGCGCCTAAATCGCTCTTACATTGGCTAAAGTACTCATCTTCAAGTGCTTCTTTGTTTGCCGGGATTACGTTTGTGAGTTTTGCAAGTTTCAGCTGGCTTTCCGTGTTTGTCAAAAGATTTGCAAACTCCCTTGCAAGGGCTTTGTTTTTTGCATACTTTGGAATAACTAAATTCATAAGCGCTATGTCATATTTTCCAGATTCGGGTTTCAGCTGCTCATATATGTCGGATTGCAGATAAACCCCGGGCGCATTTTCTTTTACCATATTTAAGAAATTTGACCCCAGAACAACAAAAACGGCATTTTTAGACATATATTTTTCCGACATTTCGCGGTGATTTATGGTGAGAGTATCCCTTGAAATCAGGTTTTTTTTGTATAAATCGTTAAACATCGAATAAACAAAAACGGCTATTTTAATCTCGTCCTCGCTTTCAAAACTGTTTACGCCGTATTTGTTTAAAATCTTTGCGAGAGAATCGTTTTCATTCAGATTTATTGCAAGCGGGTAAATTCCGCTGCAGTTTTTTAAATCCTGTGCAATCTGTACTAATTCTTCATATGACTTTGGGGTTTGTGTGTATCCGCAGGAGTCAAAAACTCCCTTGTTGTACAGAGTAATTGAACTTGTCGCATAAAACGGCAGGGCAAATATTTTACCTTCGTATTTTAGCATTTCAAGGGTCGAGGGAATAAATTTTTCGCCCTGTTCCCCGCTAAAGTATTCAAGAGCGCCTCTCTGGGCTAAAATTAAAGAAAAATCAGGGTTTAAATTTATTAAATCGGGAGGGTTTCCGCCTAAAATCGCAGCAAGAGTCCTTTTCTGGGCTTCGGCTATCGGGATATCAACCCAGATAACTTTAACCTGAGGGTGAATTTGCCTGAAGCGGGAAATATTTTCTTCAATTATCTCCGCCGCAGCCGGTTTTAGCTGTATTGTCCATACGGTAAGCGCGTTTTTGGAGTTTTTGTATTTTTTAAGGTAATAAAATCCGCCCGCCAAAAAAGCGGCGCACAGCAGCACTAAAAATACCGTCAAAAAAAATTTTTTAATCATGTTAAAATTATACTATGAATTTATTTGATGCACTAGAAAACAGTAACAAACAAATGCCTCTGGCTGAGATTTTGCGCCCAAAAACGCTTGATGAGTATTTGGGGCAGACAAATGTAATTTCGCAAAATTCGCCTATATATAACTTAATAAAAGCAAAAAGACTTTTTTCTTTTATCCTCTGGGGACCCCCGGGGTGCGGAAAGACTACCCTTGCGCGCCTTATAGCAAATCATCATAATGCAAATTTTATAGAGCTTTCCGCCGTGACTTCGGGCGTAAAAGACGTAAAAGACGCCGTGACATCAGCCAAAGAAGCGCTCAGAGCGGGTGTACGCACAATTGTTTTTATAGATGAAATCCACAGATACTCTAAAACCCAGCAGGACGCGCTTTTGCCGCATATTGAAAACGGCACTTTCCACCTTATGGGCTCAACCACGGAAAACCCCTCTTTTCAGGTTATACCTGCTCTTTTGTCACGTGCACAGGTGGTAATTTTAAACCCTGTTGATGATTTGAGCATAAAAAAAATTATTCAAAAAGGGTATGATTATTTGTTGAAAACTTACCCCTCGCAAGGTGCAAAAGTAAGCGGTGAGGCCATTGAAACAATTACAAAATTGTCGCGCGGGGACGCAAGGTTTGCACTAAATACGGTGGAAAATTCTTATTTTGCGACAAAGGGCGAAATCACAAAAGATATAATTGAAACGCTCTTGCAAAAAAGGACGGCAAAATACGGGATTGATGAGCATTATGACCTTGCTTCGGCGTATCAAAAATCCCTTCGCGGCTCTGATGCAAACGCTGCAATTTATTACCTTGCAAAAATGCTTGTATCGGGCGAAGATCCGCGCTTTATCGCAAGGAGGCTTCTTGTTACGGCATCAGAAGATGTCGGAAATGCAGATTTTCGCGCACTTTTAATTGCGGAAGCCGCACTGAGGGCGGTTGAGCACCTCGGAATGCCCGAAGGGCGCATAGCACTTGCGCAGGCAACAGAGTTTGTCGCGCGCGCAAAAAAATCAAACAGGGCAATATGCGCGGTTGATGAGGCTATGGCGGATATTAAAAACGGGCTTGATTTTAACCCGCCCATGCATTTAAGGGATGCGCACTATAAAGATGCTTCGAAGTACGGTTTTGGCGAAGGTTATATTTACACTCACAGCGCTCCCGATGTTTATCAGCAATTTTTGCCCGATGAAATAGCCGATAAAAAGTATTTTAAATATTAAAAAAATGTTGTATAATTTCTTTGGTTGGCAGGTGTGTAAAGTTTTGTAAATTTTTTGGCTATAAAGGCAAAAAAAAATATTCACAGACTTTCCATGGGTGCAAGGTTAGGAGCAATAAATATGAACCCGATAGATGTAAATTATCAAACAGTTCCAAACAGACAGCAAACAAAGGCAAGATTTACGCCCGAGGCGCTTGAAGCACACGCACAGGCGCTCCAAAATGTAAGCGAGAGCGATTTTAGCGTAGATCCGATACTTGTTGCGGATGTCCTTGACGGCAGACTTAAAAAGACAAAATCGGGGCGCAAACTTGTCAACTTATTGGTATCGGGAGCAAGCTTTGCGGCTGCGGTTGTGTCGTTTAAAAAAGTTTCACCCAAGCTCAGAAACGGCATATCTAACGCAACATCAAAAATCGCGGGAAGCTTCGGTAATGTCGGTAAAAAAATTAACAGCAAAAACATCTCGGATGTTGCGGATGAAATGACAAAAGAAGCTGCAAAAATAGCTCAAAAGGGCGACGGCAGCGTATTAAGACGCGGCATTACAAAAGTTTTGGGCGAAGAAAAGGGCGCAAAAGCTCTCGATGTTTTAAGTAAATTCGGTATCAATACGGGCGGCGATGCTGCAGATACTGCAATTGCCGTTGGCGCGGCAGTGCTTGCGGGACGTGAAGCAGGCGATATAGCGGATGATACACAAAAAGACTTAACTCTTAAAGATGCGGTAAGGGACATTACAAGAGTGATGAATGCAATCCCCGGTGCCGACGTCATTGGCGAAATATAATTGAAAGGACAATAAAATGAACATACAGGCGGTAAATGCAAATTCTACACTCGGCAGAAGAAGGGTGCCAAGTTCAAATAATGTTTCATTTCAAGGCGGTGCAGAAGAAACCGTTGAAGCAGCAGCAAAAGGTGTAAAAAATGCAGCTTCAAGTGTTGTTGAAGGCGTAAAAGATGCCGCACCGGCTGCAGCGAACAGCGCAAAAGGCGCAGCTTCAAAAGTTGCGGGTGCCATAACCTTTGCGGGTTCAAAAGCATTAAGCGGTGCAAAAACGGCAGGCGGCGCAATTAAAAAAGGCGCACTTAAAGCAAAAGATACGGTTGCGGAATTTGTTGCAAAAAATAAAGGCGCAAAAGGGGTTAAAATTGCCGCTACGGCGCTGACTGCAGCAGTTGCAACAGGCTTTGCGGTAAAAGAACTTTACGACATCATAACAAAGTCAAATTCGGAAAGATAATTTATTGTAAAAATAAATCAACTAAAAAGCCCATTAACAGTGGGCTTTTTAGTTTGTATAATGGTATTACGGTTTATTAAAAGAAGCAGGTGTTATGGGCAAAAAGCTAAGTATAGCCTTTATATGGCATTTTCATCAGCCCTCTTATCAGGAGAATTCCAACGGCGATTTTTTAATGCCGTGGGTAAGGCTGCATGCCACAAAAGACTATCTTGATATGCTCTCGAGGCTGGAGGATTTCAAAAAAATCAAGTTAAATTTTGACATTTCGCCCGTTCTTCTGGACTCTATCGAAAAGTATTCAAACGGAATAAAAGATATACACTTAAAGCTGCTTTTGTGCGATATAAAAGATTTGGACAAAGACGACAAACTCTTTATATTGGAGAATTTTTTTGATGTCAACTATTCAAACATGCTCCAAACCCGTCCCTACTATGCACAATTAAACGAAAAGAGGATAAATAACGCTAAAAAGCCCGCAATTACGGAGTGTTTCAGCGATCAGGAATATGCCGATATTATGGCAAATTTTACGCTGTGCTGGATAGATAAAAGGCACAGATACCGCTATGACGGGCTTGATTACCTTTTGGACAAGCAAAAGGATTTTACGCTCGAGGACAGGCAAAAAATTTATGAAATCCAAATGCAGATAATAAACGACATAATCCCGAGCTACAAAAAATATCAGGACGAGGGAAGGATTGAAATTTCCATAAACCCTTATTATCACGCTATTTTGCCCCTTTTGATAAATATTCGCGAGAGCACATACCCATATGAGGAAAGTTTGCCAAAATCAATCATCGGAGGTGTAAAAGATGCAAAAGAGCAAATATCAAGAGCCCTGGATAGGTTTGAAAGTATTTTTAAAAAACGTCCGCGCGGCATGTGGCTCTCGGAGCAGTGTGTCAGCAAAAAAACAATGAATTTGCTCTCTTATTTTAATATCGACTGGACCGTGCTTGATGAGGGTATTCTCTCTGACAGTATAGGGCGCGAGTTTGCGCGTGATTTTGAGGGAAATTTGGAAGACCCCTTTGCCCTTTGTGTAAATTATGCTCTTAAAAAGGACAAAAACAAGACAAATATAATATTTGCGGATTCGTTTTTTGCAAATCTGATTGGGTTCGGTTACGGAAGCTATGAGGGCGAAATAGCCGCAAACGACCTTTACGAGAAAATAAAAACAATTCAAAACAAACTGCAGAACTCCCCGCTTGATAATCACCTTTTGACTATTGCCATGGACGGTGAAAACTGTTGGGAGAGCTATCAAAACGACGGCGAAGAATTCCTGAGCACCCTCTACAGACTGATAGAAGAAGATGACACGCTTGAAACCACGCTTGTGAGCGATTTTATAGACAAATCCAATCCGCAGGAGCTGTCTAAAATAACATCGGGCTCCTGGATAAACAGAAATTTTGAACTCTGGGTCGGCGAGCCGACAAAAAATGTTGCCTGGAACTATTTAAACAGGACAAAAGAGGACTTTGAAAAATTTTCAAAAGAACTTTTGCCAAAGGCAAAAACAAACATACAAAAAGCCCGCGCAAATCAAATAATACATCAGGCAAGGGAAGAAATCCTTATAGCACAAGGTTCTGACTGGTTCTGGTGGTACGGCGAGCCAAACGAATCGGGAAGCGACATAATTTTTGACTATCTTTTCCGCGAAAGATTAAGAAATGTATATCGGCTCTTTTCCTCCCCTATTCCCGATTATCTTAATATTCCGCTTATTTCCATGATAGGTAAACCCCTAAGGCAGGCAAGCGGCTACATTTGCCCGACAATTGACGGAATAGAAAAAGGTGTGCTTGACGAGTGGGAAAACTCGGGCTATATCTTTTTGCCCGATTCTCCGACTTTTTCAAAATGGAAGTCGATAAAGGGAATATATTACGGCTGCAACAGTGAAAATCTTTACTTTAAGTTTGATGTTAACCATCAAACCGTTTCAAAAAGCAATCACTTTATAAAAAACCAAATTCACATTTACTTGAGGAGTCCTTTGCAAACTACACTCTCGCCCGTAAGGACCGCTTCAAGAACAAACAACATATACCCGACAATAAAAAACACTTTTTCTTTTGAGGTCACATTTGCATTTAACAAAAAAGACCTGCTTCCGCCGCTGTTAAATGTGGCAATCCCCGGCGGGCTGTGGAAAATGGTGCTCACAAAACACGAGGAGTACGCCTACAAAGACGTTATTGAAATAAAAATTTCATACAAAGACTTAGGGCTTGAACCCGGTACACCCGTTGAGTTTTGCGTTGTGAGTGCAACCGGCGGAATAATAAACGAAGTCTACCCGCAGGATGTCTTATTGACCCTCAACAGCAACATCTAGAAGCTCCTGTTCTATCTGTTCCGCAGAGTTTGTCTTAAGGGCTTTTTTGAGCGCTTTTTTCTTTATCAAAATATTTATACACTCCCTGTTTTTGCAAACATAGGCGCTTCTGCCTAAAATTTTCGGGCAGGGATTAAGGTAGAGCTTGCCGCTTTTAAATTCTTTTGTTATTTTATGCATTAAATCCGCATTTTTTATCTGTTTGCAGCCCTGACATTTTCTCTGTTTCATTTTGTTGCTCTTATAAAAATTGTCTTTGATGTAACGGTTATCATTTTGTTGTGCAGGGCATCCTGAACTTCTTTTATGTAATTATCCACCTTTTTTTCATCAAAATATTTTAAAAATCTCTCTTTCGAGCTTGGTCTGTCGGGGCTGGGCACGCTTTCAAACCACTTTGCAATAGATTCCCTTGTCGCGATGTAGCTTGATGTTGTATCCTCCACATCAATTGCTCCGTCGCTAAATCCTGCACTGTCGAGGTTTTGGGCGATAGATTGGGCATCAAAGTTCGTCAGGGAATCATTTACATCCGACATAAACTCATCCTCGGCATCTTTAAAAGCCTGCCAGTCAGTTATTTGTGAGGGATTTGTGAGTTCGTGATACCTTGTGTTTGATTTTATAATAGGTTCAAAAGCGCTGTAAATTCCGCCTTTTTTAAGTATACGGTAAATTTCGTTTATTGCTTTTTGTTTATCAACAATATGCACGAGCACCGAGCGTGTCATGGCTCTGTCTACGCTGCAATCGGGAAGTTTTATGTCAAGACAGTCGCTTTGCAGAAAAGAAGCGTTGTATTTTACGCCGCATTCACCTAAGAGTTTTTTGCACTCGTCAAGACAGTCTTGAAATTTATCGGAGAAGATAATCTCAACGTTATCTTCAAACTTTTCTATTACGCCGAAACTCAAAAGCCCGCTTCCGCAGCCTATGTCTATTACTCTGTTGCCGGGCTGTATTTGAGCTTTTGAAATTACAATATCTCTCAGTGCAAAAAGCCATTTGAAAGTTTCCTGTATTTGAACTTCGCTCATATGTGCAAAGCGGGTTTGACTAAGCCATTGTGTCCAGTTTTTGCAGATGTCGCTCAATTTATCCTCCGAATTGTGTATTTTGTTACTCTCTAAAATTGTATTTTACCATATATTATCTTATAATATTACCAGAAAAGATATAGGCGACAATGTCAAACGGTAACGAAATTTCAAATATCGAAAATAATGTAGTCCATCTCAGCAGGATGTTTGATATAAGTACTATCGCAAATCAGGCGCAGGGCGTGTATGACCTGCTTAAGAAAATGTCTGATTACATCGTTAGGCTTATAGATAACACCAATGTGTCTTTTTATGCGCTTGACGGACAGATTTTTAAAAGCGTTGTCACCGTGCAAAATAACCGCGCGGATGAGTGTTTTGAATCCGAGCAGGATAACGAAGCTTTTTTGTCCGCAATTAATGAAGGCAAAATAATCGATACAAGAAACGAACACGGGGATATGCTTTTTGCTTCTTTCTGGGAGAAAAACGGGCTTGAAAAACTCAAACCGATGTATTTAAGAGCATTTTTTTCAAACGGTGTCCCTGTTTGTTTTTGTTTTATAGGTTTAAGCGACACTTTTTCCCGCCTGACACAGGAGCAGAGGGAAATTCTTGATCTTGCGTTTGACTATATCGAGCCTATTATCGGAAAGTATTTGAACGATTTAAAAAAAGAGCATGAGATAATAAAACTGCAAAAATCACTTTACAATATCTCAATATTGTACAATATTTCTCAGGCTGTTAATTTTATTGACGACTTAAAACGCCTTTTGCAGGTTATTTTGTCTAAGGCAATCGACACGCTGGAGGCGGAAAAAGGCTCGCTTATGCTGTATGATTATTCGCAAAACTCTCTGCAGGTGCGGGTTGTCTACGGTTTGCAGGATAAAAAGGTAGAAGAAGGCATTAATAACGGCATTATTCAGTGCTCTAAAATAAAAGCGGGCGAAGGTGTCGCGGGCATGGTATTTTTGGAGAGAAAGCCCATTATTACAAATCTTGGCTCTGCCGACCCGAGGTTTATTGTAAAAGATATCTTAACAAATACCCACTCGCTTTTGTGTGTGCCTTTAATTGCAAAGGGTGAAGCAATAGGGGTTATAAACATTACAAATAAGAAAAACGGTAAACTCTTTAACCAGAAGGATTTAGAGTTTATGACATCTCTTGCAAATCAGGCAGCCATTGCAATTGACAACGCAAAGTTATACGAGCTTGCCACAAAAGACGGACTTACAAAACTTTACATTTATCGCCATTTTTATACGCTGCTTGAAAATGAAATACGCCGCTGCGCGAGATATAAGCGTGATATGTCGCTTTTAATGCTTGATATAGATAACTTTAAAAACGTAAATGATACTTACGGACACTTGATAGGCGACCAGATTTTAAGGGAGCTTGCCCGCACAATTACCGAAACGGTGAGGAAAATAGATATTCCCGCACGCTACGGCGGAGAGGAATTTGTTGTTATATTGCCCGAAACAACCAAAGAAGATGCCGTGATAATTGCCGAGCGTTTAAGAAAGAATATTGCGAAAATTACCGTTGCCGCAAACGAAGTCACACTGATATCGCCTACAACAAGTATAGGCGTTGCACAGTATCCCTATGACGGCGTTGACCCCAAGAGCCTTATAAGCGCTGCAGACACGGCACTTTACCATTCAAAAAATAACGGCAAAAATATCGTTTCAACTTACTCTAAAGACGGCTGCCAGCTTATTGAAAAGTCTGAGATTGTTTAAAATTTTGTGTCTAAATTTCTCGTTTCCCTGTCAGCGTTTACAATTGTGCCCAGCTGCATTGTCTGTATGTTTATTCTGTTGATTTCTCTTGCGACTTCTCCGCTGAAAACGTTTTCGTTTGTGGCAAGATAGTCTAACACAGGCTCCCACATATCCCCTATTGCTTTTTCAACGGTCTGGGCCGTGTGACTGTTTTGTTTTGCGTCAGGAATTACATTTAATCCGAACGATTTTATGTTGAAATTTGTGGACATGAGCCGCTGTCTCCTTTTAAGAGTCTATCCTTGTACTTATATCATCGTAACTTTTCTGCTGAAACTTTAATGATTTTTGCCTGCTTGTAAAGAAAATTTACAAAAATATATATTTTTTTAAATATGTTATAATGTTATACAATTAGGTAAACTTTTGTTAATATATTTAAAAAATCTGACACTTTTTTTATTCAGGGCACTTAAATAAAGAGAAAGCACAACATCTGAGGTTAGGATGAATTTTAAAAATTTCAAAATAGTCAGAAAACTTGCAAACATAAGCCCAAAGTTAAGATGGTTTATGTACAAAAACATTCAGGACTATAAAATCGGTTCAAAATACATTGATTATCTTATACCGGATGAAAATAAATCCGTGGGATATGATAACGATAAGCTTGAAAAAATGGTGAGAGAAACCCTCGCAAAAGAATTTTCGCCAAAAATTAAAGATTCAAAATCCTATGAACTTTTGGTGGATGCGGTTGTTCACAATCTTAAAAAGAAACAATTAGAGTCTATGGGTGAACTTGACGAAGGTGTGTAATGCAGGCTTTTTGCCGCCTGTTTTACCCCTTGATGTCGGTTGTTGGAGAGTGTAATGGATAAAAACATAATATGCATGAAATGGGGCGATAAGTTTGACTCGTCGTATGTTAACCGCCTCTATAAAATGGTCGAAAAAAATATAACAATTCCGCACAGGTTTGTGTGCTTTACGGATAATCCCGACGGAATTGACAAAAACATCGAAACATTTCCCATTCCGCCCCTTAAAGAGGACGGCATTCCCGATAGAATGTGGAAAAAATTGACCGTTTTTAACAAAAAACTGTACGACCTGAAAGGTACAGCTCTGTTTTTAGACCTTGATATCGTAATTCGCCAAAATATTGATGCTTTTTTTGAAGAGAAGGGCGAATTTTTAATTATTAAAGATTGGGACTTTGATGATGATATCATTGGCAACTCCTCGGTTTTTCGCTTTGAAATAGGTAAACACCCCGAGGTTCTGGAACATTTTTACGGTCTTGGTACGGCAATAAGGAAACATTTTAAAAACGAACAGGCTTTTTTAACTTATGAAATGTTTGAAAAAGGTGTTTTAAAATACTGGGATAAGGACTGGTGTGTAAGCTTTAAAAGGTGCTGCCTGCACAAGTTTCCTATCTGCTGGTTTAAAGTGCCGCGCGACCCTTCGGAGGCTAAAATAGTGATATTTCACGGTAAACCAAACCCGAAACAAGCCTATAGAGGTTATTTTGGCAAAATGGGCTTTAGATACATCAAACCCGTTAAGTGGCTTGATAAATACTGGGTGAAAGATTAGCACTCAACAAAACGTGGTATTGAAAAATATATAAATGTGGTTGTATAATATTTGTCATGGGTTTTTTTGACTGGATTAAAGCATCAAACGAAAATCTAAAACGAGTCGAGAGCCAGATTTACGAACACAAAAAAGACTATCTTGAAGTGTACCAGAGAAATCAAGCCCTCGAGCGCGAAATTGCACAGCGTACCGAAGAATTACACAAAGCAAACCAAACTTTGCTCACGCTGGAGCATGTTTGGGATATGATGAACTCTTCGCGCCCGCTCTCTAACGTCCTTGAAACGATTGTTTCCTCTCTGCATGGCGAGTTTGGCTATCTCTACAGCTGTATTGTTCAAAAGCAGCTGGATAAAGACGGAGTTTTCTACTCGCTCAGGACTTATTTAAAAAACGAATTTTCCCAAAGACTCGAGAATTTTTTGGGCAAGTCTATTTTTGATGTTAAGTTAAAAATCAAAAAAAACGGCAAAATTCAGGAAGCTATTGAAAATAAAGCCGCCGTACACTACACGGATTTATATGAAATCCTGACGGAAGTTTTTCCTGATTTAGACGATAATGAAGCACAGGAAATTGTGAAAAAAACTTTTACAAAATCCGTCATAATCCTGCCGCTTGTCGCTTCAAAAGAGTTTACGGGCTTTTTGGCTGTTTTTTCCCCGAGAAGCGAGGCGAAAGACGACGAGCTTAATTTCTTAAATCTTTTTGCGCGGCAAATTGAGCTTGCAATTACTATAGCAAATCTTTTTGAAACAGTTAAAAAACAAGCTGTAACAGACCCTCTGACAGAGCTTTTTAACAGAAGGTTTTTTGATGATGCAATTGAGCGCGAGGCAAATCGGGCTTTGCGTTTAAACCAGCCCTTTACGCTTATCGGGCTTGATTTAGACCATCTGAAACAAATAAACGATACATATGGACACTCTATGGGCGACAGGGCTATTTCAACGGTTGCGCGAGTAATTTTGAGAAATGCCCGTTCGGTTGATATTGCTTCTCGTATCGGCGGTGAAGAATTTTCAATAATTCTCCCCGGTATTGATGCTCAAGGCGGGCTTGCTGCAGCAGAAAGGCTTAGAGCATCAATTGAAAAAGAGCCTGTTGAGGGTTTGGGCAATGTTACGGCAAGTATCGGAGTTGCAACATTTATCGAACATACGCTTGATTTGGATGATTTAATTGAAATGTCGGATAAAGCTATGTATGACGCCAAAGAACAAGGCAGGAACAGAGTTTGCCTTGCTCAACCTCAAAAAAATGTTTCTTGGCAAGATGTTGCGGTGAATGCTTTTGTTGAAATTCTTGAGAAACACAGAATACCTTTTAACAATAAGCTTGCCCTTGAGCTTTCAAATAAATTGCAGACACGCCAAGAGAATGTAAAAGGAAATTCTGCCCAAGAGCTTTTGTATTCGGTTGTGGACACTATTTCTCAAAGCTACACAGCTTCAAATCAAGACGGCATTACAAAGGCTAAAATGTCGCTTGCAACACTTGTTGCAAAGAAATTTAAACTCTCGAAATCGGAAATTGACAAGCTTAAAATTGCAATTTTGTTATACGACATCGGCAACACCATGCTCCCTGATGAAATCCTTAAAAAGCCCGCGCCTTTGACAAAAGAAGAAAAGGACAAAATCGTCGAGCACCCGCTTTTGGCTGCACGCGAGATTTTAAAACCGATTACAAATATCTCGGATATTATTCCGATTATTGAACATCACCATGAAAACTGGGACGGCAGCGGTTACCCTAATCAAATAAAAGGGGAAGAAATTCCTATAACTTCTCAAATTATTTTAATAGTGGACTCTTATTTTGCGATGATTTCAGATAGACCCTACAGGCGTGCTTATACTCAAGAAGAAGCTATAGAGGAAATAAAGCGTCAAGCAGGAAAGAAATACTCGGAAGAATTGACAGACGAGTTCATTGCTGCGCTTGATGAATTTTATAATATTACATAAGCCACTTTTTGAAAAATTTTATGCCTGCCTCAGAACTTTTTTCGGGGTGAAATTGTACTGCGCATATGTTGTTTTTTTGCACAGATGAGCAAAAATCAATATGATAGTTGGTAATTGAACTTATAATGCTTTTATCCTCAGGTACAACATAGTATGAATTAACGAAATAAAAGTAATCGTCTTGAAGATAAGTATTTGCTTGTGTTGTTTTAATGTTGTTCCAACCTATTTGAGGGATTTTGCCCTTGTGAAATTTTTTAACTTCACCTTTAAAAATTCCAAGACCTTCAACATTTGGTGCTTCTTCGCTTTTTTCAAATAAAACCTGTAAGCCAAGGCAAATTCCCAAGAAATTTGCCCCGTTATCAATTGTTTTTCTTATTACCTCGGGCAAATTTTTGGCATTTAGCTTGTTCATAGCCTGTTCAAAATGCCCTTGCCCCGGAAAAATTATTTTTTTGGCATTAAGGATTTTTTCTCTGTCGTCGGTAATTTCATACTCGCAGCCCAAAAACTCGAGCATATTGCCCAGACTTTTGACATTTCCCGCGCCATAGTCAATTATTATGATTTTATTTGACAAAGGTATGTCCGTCCTCTTTCATACGTCTTATAACTTCTTTTAATTCATTTTCATCAGCAACGATTGAAAGTCTTAAATAGCGTTTTCCTTCATCACCGAAAGCGTCCCCGGGGACTGCTACTATGCCTGATTTTTCAAGCAATTCATCACAAAAATCTTTTGCACATTCATATCTTGGAGGCAAGTCAATCCACAGGTAAAACGTAGCTTTTGGCACTTTTATATTCCAACCCAGTTCATTTAGGCCGTCTACAAACTCCTCAAGCTTTTTTTGCAGTTTTTTGTTTGCATTTTTAATGTACTCATCGCCCTCTTTTGAATTTAAAAGATCTGCGCCTGCAAGTTGAATTACTTTAAAAACACCCGTATCAAGGCTGGATTTTAATTTGCCGAAAGTTCCTATTAAATCTTTGTTACCGCAAACCCAACCAAGACGCCAGCCTGTCATTGCATAAGGTTTTGAAAAGCTGTAAAACTCAACAGCAATATCTTTAGCGCCATTGCACTCAAGTACCGAATTGGGCTTGTCTTTTTCATCAAAATATATGTCACAATATGCATTATCCGACATTAAAATTATGTTGTGTTTTTTGCAAAAATCAACGCAATGTTGCAAGTATTCTTTAGTACATGTGCAGCCAAGCGGGTTATTAGGGTAGTTAATAATTAATGCCTTAACTTTTTTTGGGTCGTTGCCTTCTTTTATGAATTTTTCAAAAACTTCATCAAGGTTTGGCATATAGTTGTTTTCTTTTGTCAGAGGTATTCCGTAAGCTCTGCCGCCTGATACTTTAATCATTTCAGTGTATGAAGCATACCCCGGGTCAGGAATTAAGATAATTTCCTGCTCTTTTTTGTCCATTGCAGGGTTAATTAGCGAGCGGATAAAGTTTGCAATACCTTCTTTTGAGCCGATTAGAGAAAATATCTCGCTTTTTGGGTCAAGCTCAACTCCGAAGCGATTTTTCATTCTTTTTGAAATCGCTTCAAGCAGAGGCATTTCACCTTTTGGAATAGAATATGTATGATTTTTAGGTTCATCTAAATATTTTTTTGTTCTCTCAATTACAAATTGAGGTACCATATCAACAGGCGCGCCCATGGAAAGTGCGATGGGCTTTCGACCTTTTTTTGTGAGTTCTTCGCTCATGGCAACCATTTTTGCCTTAATTTGAAACATAATGTAAGTTTCAAGTGTGCCCATGTAACTGTTGAAATTTTGCATATTTTTCCCTCGCTAATGTTTTTGGGTTTATTATACTACAAAAGTTTAATTTTTTACCTTTTGTGTCTTTAAAAACATGGCTTGATGTTGTATAATAGAAAAGTTGCGCAATAAGGTAGCGCAGCTAGAAACGGAGACACTATGCACATTCATGTTAACGGACGCAATGTCGAAATTACAGACGCTATTAAAGCCTACGTTAAAGAAAAAGCAGGAAAAGTTGCTGCACATTATGATCAAATTCAGGCTATTGACGTTGTTTTAACAGTTATTAAAAATCCGTCCGTTGCAGATTCTCACGTTGCGGAAATTAACTGTAAGGTTCTCGGTGATACCGTAAGAGTGGAAGAAAAAGCAGAATCGATGTATGCTTCAATTGACCTTGTCTGCGACAAACTGGACAGACAGGTAAGAAAGTACAAAGAAAAATACTTAAAAGCAAAAAGCGGTTCGCCCTCAATCAGAACAGAGGCTATTGCCGATGAGGAAACAGTTTAAAATTTAATATTATTTTTTTTAAAAGCCCCCTTAAAGGGGGCTTTTCAGGTTTTTTTTAAATTTCTTTTATATCGGGATTTGAGCGGAAATAAGTAAGCTGTCTTTTGGCAAAGTTTCTTGTTCTCTGTTTAATTTTCTCAACTGCCTGGTTAAAATCCTGCCAAACTCCGCGCTCAAGTTCGAAAAATTCCCTGTAGCCTATTGTATTTTCAAGTATTTTTGAATTAGGGTAAAGAGCTTTATTTTTCCGCCATTCGTCAAAAAGTCCCTCATCAAGCATAATGTCAACGCGCGCGTTTATTCTTTCATAAAGCTCCTCGCGGCTTATTTTCGGCATATACCAGAGGGCTGAAATCGGCTCTTTTTCTTCTCTTTGATACTGTGAAACCGGCATATTTAACCCTTTACACATCTCAATTGAGCGTATGACTTTATCTTTGTTATTCTTGTGAATTTGTGAGGCGCGCATGGGGTCAAGTTCATTTAACATTTGCCAGAGTTCATCATTGTTTTTTTTGTTTAATTCTTCCCTTAACTCTTTATTTATGCCGACTTTTGGCAGTTCTTTTTCATCAAGAAAAGATTTTATATAAAACCAGGTGCCCCCCGCGATAATTACGTTTTTGCCTCTGCTTTTAATATCTTCAAGCGCCATTTTTGCGTACTTTACAAAATCTCCCGCGCTGAAATCTTCGCTTGGCTCTGCAATATCAAGTAAATGGTGCCTAATACCGCGCATTTCGGATGGTTTTGGCTTTGCGCTTACAATGTCAAGGTTTTTATACACGCTTCTTGAATCTGCACAAATAATTTCAGCGTTATTTTTTTGGGCTAAATCAATCGCAAGTTTTGTTTTTCCCGAGCAGGTTGCACCCGTTATCACCGTGATTGTAAAATCTTGACTCATAATAGTCAAATATTAACACAAATACAAAAACCCAGAAATATATGGCTAAAATCATAAATATGAAATATAAAATTACGTTTGTGGAGAAAAATACCCCCATAGTCCTGAATATAAAGCCTAAAAACAGGATAAAAAGATATAAAGTAAATGACTTTACGGGATGTTTAAATATAACAAGCAAAGAATTTTTAAGCGCACTGAGCGGATTTGTTGTACATTTTTGCGGATAATAAAGTGCCGATGCCCAGAACATCATAAAAAAGTTAAACACGCCTATGGTAAACAAAAACAGTATCTGCCAGTACCAGATAACAAGGATTTTTTCCTGCGGAAGGGCATCTAAAAACGCCTGCAGCCCCTGAGTATCCTTGGGCATGGAGTTTAATTTCTCTATTAAAAAATCTAAACTCCCTATAAAATGGTTAGCAAATTTGATATTAAACGCCACAAGCAGCGAAAACATAATCAAATAAAGGATAATACCCGCAAGCAGAGGCATAATGTAGACGGGAACAGCCGCAAAAAAGTCATTTTTTATGTTTATAAATTCCCTAAATCTCTCCTCGTCGCTTCTGTCTTGCTTTTTAGAGTTATATATGGCGCTTTTTACCATTTGCAGCCAGCCTGCAAAAAAGGCCGAAGTAAGTAACAGGGTTAAAATAACCGTCAGTATAAAAACAATTATATTTTGTGAAATAAAAATTTTTGGCATCAAAAGTGTTAAAAATATAAGATATATCACAAAACTTAAAGTTAAAATCGGATTGTCGATTATAATCGAAATACTTTTTTTAATTGCACTGTACATTTATTGCTCTCTTTTAAAATTTATGTTTTACTATATAGATATTATTGTTAATCGGCAAAAAAAACAAGGTAGAAAATGTTAAGATTTTCAAAAGACCATAAACTGCAAGGTGTGCTGATTTGCGTTGAAGGCATTGACGGTTCGGGCAAAAGTACTCAACTTGACTTATTGTACAGTTGGCTAAAGTCAAAAAATCTTGATGTAATTTTAACCACTTGGAACTCATCAGAGCTTATTTCCCAGACGACAAAACGTGCAAAAAAGAAAAATTTGCTCTCAGGCAGGACTTTTTCGCTTTTGCATGCGGTGGATTTTGCCGACAGACTTGAGCGTACAATCATACCCGCGCTCAAAGCAGGGTTTATAGTGCTTGCAGACAGATATGTCTACACTGCTTTTGCCCGCGACGTTGCCCGCGAGGTTGATCCCAAGTGGGTCAGAAACATGTACGGTTTTGCAATCAAGCCTGACTTGACGGTGTATTTTGATGTTAGTGCAAAAGTTTCTTTGGATAGAATTTGTACAAATCGCCAGCCAAAGTTTTATGAGGCAGGCATGGATTTAAAATTGTCCAATAACCCCTATAAAAGTTATGTAATTTTTCAAAACAGGGTTATAGAACAGTATAAAAATATGATAGATGAGTATTCCCTTGTGCAGATTGATGCAAATGATACAATTCATCAAAAACAACAATATTTTAGGAAATTGGTGGTTGATGTGCTTAAAAAGCGCGGCATAGAAATTAAAGAGGAAGAAAATGACATATAAAAAACATGGCTATGACGGGCTTTTGGTCGTAATTGAAGGAACGGACGGCGCGGGAAAATCAACTCAGGTAAATATGCTTAAAGGTTTTATCGAGGGATTGAGCTACGGTTGTGTTGTGTCCGAGTGGAAAACCTCAAGACTTATTTCAGGACTTATTAACGAAGCTAAAGAGAAAAATTTACTTAATACCACGACTTTTTCACTTTTGTATGCGGCAGATTACGCGGACAGGCTTGAAAATGTAATAATCCCTGCGCTAAAATCAGGTTTTGTCGTACTTTTGGACAGATACGTTTATACGGCTTACGTTCGTGACTCTGTTCGAGGTCATGATATAAACTGGGTTAAAAAGCTCTACGAATTTGCTCCTGAGCCTGATTTGGTGTTTTATTTAAAAATGCCTCCCGATTTGTTGATAAAAAGACTTATTGCTTCAGGCGGGCTGGATTATTTTGAATCAGGTCGTGATATAGGATTATCAACAGACATATACAAGAGTTTTGAAATTTATCAAAAAAGGTGCCTTGACGAGTACAAGAAACTTGAAAAAGAGTATGGTTTTATTGAGCTTGACGGCACAAAAAGCAAAGAAGAAATACACAATATAATAAAAAACAAAATAAAAGAAGTGCTTGATTTGGGAGTTGTTAAGTAAAGATTTGTAAAAAACAGTTCAAAAAAAATCTTTATGTGTTTTATTTGAGTACACGAGTAATTCGCAAAAAAATAGGTTGTTAGTTGTAAAGAGAGTAGTTGAAAGGAAAACTCTTATGTTGAACAAGGTATCTTTAAGCCCTGTGAGATATTCACAGGCAAAAAGGGTTGATGTTGCCGCAAATACTGTGCAAAAAAGCCAATCGAGCGTTAATTTTGCAGGTACAAAAACATCTGCGCTAAAGTTGGCAAGCGCATATCAGGCACTATATGGCATTAAAAATGCAAAAACGCTCAATTTTGCAGGCGCAATGGAGTTAAATGATTTTGAAAAATCTATTATTACTCCAAAAGAAATAAGAATTCCGAATTTGCTTGAAATTCCCAATAATATTGACCTACCCTTGAAAAAAATGCCAAAAGGCTATGAAAAACTAAATGCTGCAGGATTAAATGTTATTAAAGAATCATCGGAAGGTCTTGATAAATATACCGTTTCAAACGACAAGGGAAATATTATTTTTATAGGCAAAGTTGACCCCAATAGGGCGCAGCTTCCTGTTATAACTTATAAACAAGGCAAATTTATGCCTGAAATTACTGTAAAAGACCCTTCTTTGGGCTCTAAGACAATAAAAATGTTCTCAGGTTCAGAGCTTATCGGTGAAGGTTTTTCTCTCAAAATGCCCGGACAATACGAACCTACACCCAACGAAGGTTTTAGGGATGTTTCCTTTACGGGAAGAACGGTTATAACGACTTTGAATAAAGAACCAAGAACAATTAGTGCGGTTGATGCTTATGTTGAATCAGGTTTACAAAAAAACGCTATAAGAGGAGATTACGCGGATCTTGTTGAGAAATATGACCCTACGGTAATTATCCCCGCAGGCGGTTTTGGTGAAAGATTTTTTAATATTACAAGAGAATATGAAAATAAGCCCTCTGCAAAACTTCCGACGGATGAAAGATACAGAATTATAGGGACAACACTTAATCTTGCAGCCTCAGCAGGTGTTTTAAGAGGTGAGAATGATGATGTTAAGTATTTGAGTCAAAACCACGAAATTAAAGACGGCGCAGGTGTATATTACGTTTCAAAATATAAAACGGACGGAGGGGCAATAGCAGAGGGACTTAGCAGAGATATTATAAGAAATGACCGTGATGCAATGATTTTAAATGCGGATATATTTACAAATGCCGATATAAGTCGAACTTATAAAGCACTAAAAACTCTGCCCAACGCTGCCCTTGTTATTCCTTACTACCCTGTAAACCCTCAAAGGGCAAAGTCTTTCGGGCTTTTGGGAATTAAGGAAGATGAAAACGGCAATTTGCAAATTAAAGAATTTTTGGAAAAACCGCAATATACTTCCGATGCGCCAATGCCAAACGAGTTTACTCAACCCGGTAAGTATGACGAGGCTATGGAACAATTCAGAAAAGTTCAAAGTGCTATCAACCCTAAAGATGAAAGCCAGTTTCTTGCAAACCCCGGACTTTATTTCTTATCGGATAAAGCCTTAAAAGTCCTTATGGCGCAAGGAATTTTGACGCCTGATGAAACGGGTCTCGGCGGAAATGTTATGCCAAAAATTGTTAAGCTTGCAAATGAAGGAAAATTGCTCGATGAAGAAGGTAACAAGATGAAAGTTTACACTGTGCCCTTAGAAGCAAAAGGCGGCAAAACAGCCGTTTGGGATGACATTGGAACAGCGGAAGCTTATTTAAAATTAATAAAAGATGTTGCAAACGAAGTAAGGCTCCATGGCACAAGCGAGCAAAATAAATACTACGGCGTGCCTGAATTTGTATTGAATGATTTTGCAAAAAATGCTGACTTACAAAGCGGTATTGTATACGATTCTAAAGAAGCAAAAGACGCGCTTGGTGCATTTTGTGAAAAATACGCCATAGGAAGTGTCAGGGGCAATATTTATGTAGCAGGACACTAGAGTTCCCTTGTGGAGTGCAATTTTGCGGTCGGGTAAATATCCGACCGCTTTTTAATTAGTTGTACAATTGGATTTTTTTTAAAATGTCATTAAAATCAAAAACAAATGAAAAGCTATTATGATATTTTAGAAATTTTACCCACTGCAACAAAGGATGAGATAAAATCAGCCTTTAGAAAAAAAGCGCGCAAATATCATCCTGATGTTAATCATACTCTTGAGGCAGAGATAATTTTTAAGCAAATTAATCTTGCGGCAAAAACT
Source organism: uncultured bacterium (assembly GCA_949300515.1). Taxonomy (GTDB): domain Bacteria; phylum Cyanobacteriota; class Vampirovibrionia; order Gastranaerophilales; family Gastranaerophilaceae; genus Galligastranaerophilus. The sequence goes on along the minus strand of CASGEP010000009.1, from coordinate 16,994 downwards.
CTGCTGGATGATAATATGCGCTTTCAGTATGATTTTGCATACGGTTTTAACCAAACAAAAACAAAGCAAGATAACAAAGAAAAAAGCTCTTATAAAACATATCAAAGTTCAAGCTATCAATCTTATGAGAAAAATGACTTTTTCAAGAATTTTTATAAGTATTTTAATCAAACAAAAAAACGCCCAAAAACACCCAAAAAGATTGACGGACAAGACATTATAACTTCTGTTACTCTGACGCTTAAAGAATCATTAGAAGGTACAAGCAGAAAGGTAAATATTTTGCAGAGTGAAAAGTGCCCAAAATGCTTTGGGGCGCGCTTTGTTAACGGATCAAAGTGTTCTTTTTGCAACGGCAGCGGTGAAAAAACGAGCTATAAAAAAATTAACGTAAAAATCCCCCCAAATATTAAGGAAAATACAAAAATAAGAATTAAAAACGAAGGCGAGGAGGGGAAATTTGGCGGTAAAAACGGGGATTTGTACTTAATTGTCCACATTGAAAAAAATGCCGCTTTTAAATGTTTAGAAGGGCTTGCATATCTTGAAGTGCCGATTAACCCATATGAAGCAGTTTTGGGGGCAGAAATAAAAATTCCAAGTCCGGATAACGGTATTAAAATTTTAAAAGTTCCGCCGAAAACAAGGACTAATACTACCTTTAAACTTTTGGAGAGCGGCTTTTTAAATGCTCAAACAAATAAACGTGACCCGCTTATGGTAAAAGTAATTATTGACATATCGCCTTGTATGCGAGATAAAGAGATTGAAATGTATCGTAAGTTCTCCTTGGAATTTGACGATGTTTTAAGAGAAGATTTTTATGGCAGACAAAATTACAATTAAAGAGATTTTTGAGTCAATTCAGGGCGAGGGTCCTTATGTCGGCGAAAAACAGCTTTTTGTGCGCACTACAAGGTGCAATTTAAGCTGCAGATACTGTGATACGGATTTTTTGTGCGACAACGCTTCAAGGGACTATAACTTTGACGAGTTTTTTGAAAAACTAAAACAAAGTGATGTTAAAACGATTAGTTTTACAGGCGGAGAGCCGCTTTTGGAGGCGGATTTTCTGTGTGAATTTTTAAGAAAATATAAAAACAGATTAAATAAAAAAATATACCTTGAAACTAACGGTACAAATGCAAATGAACTGAAAAAAGTTATTGATTACGTTGATATTGTGTCTATGGATATTAAATTAAAAAGTGCTACAGGCATAAGATTTAGCCTTATAACTTTTGATGATTTTATAAGTATTGCAAAACAAAAAGAAGTTTTTGCAAAAGTCGTATTTGATGAGAACATAACAAATTCGGAGATAAACGAAGCCTCGGCTCTTGCAAAAAAATACGGTATTCTGCTTGTTTTGCAGCCAAAAATGCCTCAGGATAAAAATCTTGATATAGAGGATATTTTCAACAAATTTTACGATAAATATAAAAATATCCGTCTTATCCCGCAGGTGCACAAGTTTTTAAACATACGCTAAAGCTCTATTTTGGGTATTGAACCCAGAAGCAGCTTTGTATAGTCATCTTTGGGGTTTGCAAATATTTCATCCGTATTGCCCAGCTCCACGATTTTGCCTTTGTTTAATACCGCTATTCTTGTGCTTATGTATCTTACAATGTTTAAATCATGAGAGATAAAAAGAATTGTAAGGTTTAACTTTTCTCTAAGTTCAATCAAAAGGTTAATAATCTGCGCCGCAATACTCACATCAAGCGCCGAGATAGGCTCATCCGCAACGATAAATTCCGGTTTTAATACAAGTGCGCGTGCAATTGCAATCCTCTGCCTCTGTCCGCCCGAAAACTCATGCGGGTATTTTTTCAGGTCGTTTTGATTTAGCCCGCACATGGAAACAATTTCAAGCACTCTTTCTTTAATATTTTTTTCTCTGTGGATTTTAAGGGGCTCGTTTAGGATTTCTTCTATTTTCATTTTGGGATTTAGGCTTGAATACGGGTTTTGAAAAATCATTTGGGCAGATTTTCTGAAGTTTTTTGTTTGTTTTTTATCGTAATTTAAAATATTTTCCCCTTTAAAGAAAATCTCGCCCGAGCTTGCCTCGATGAGTTTTAAAATGCAGTTGCCGAGTGTCGACTTTCCGCAGCCGGATTCACCCACAAGGGCTAAAATTTCGCCTTTTTTAATTTCAAGATTTATTCCCTCAAGCGCATGTACGGGCTCTTTTTTTGAACTAAAGAGCCCCGTGTTTTCGCTGTAAGTTTTATAGAGGTCTTTTATCTCAACAAGATTTTCCATAAAACTGATTGTAGCATATTTTTCCCTGCTTTTACATTGCTAACCTAAGTAATCTTTCAGGCTTTTTGCTTCGTTAGAGCGCCTCAGTTTTTTTAGCGCTTCGTTTTCAATCTGTCTTATACGCTCTTTTGAAAAGCCTAAAATCCTCCCCAGCTCCTCCAGAGTTTTTGTTTTGCGCCCCCCTAAACCGAAGCGGTTTAAGATAATAAATCTCTCCTTTCTGTTTAAAATGTCTAAAATGCTTATTATATCTTTGTTTAAAAATTCTTTTTCCGTGCTTATCTCAGGCAGCTTGTTTTCGCTGTCCGAGATATAATCTTCAAGACATAAATCCTGTGCCACGGGTGTATCAAGGCTTACCGGTTCTTTTATCATAGCTCTTTTTATTGATTTAACTTTCTTTATATCAATTTTTAAATAATCGCTCAACTCTTCATCACTTGGCTCAAAACCTTTTTGAACGCTCAATTTTACAATGGCTTTTTTGAGTGTTCTTATCTTATCGCTCATATGTACGGGAATTCTTATCGAGCGTGACGAGTTAGCTATGGCGCGGATTATGGTTTGTTTTATCCACCAGGTTGCATAAGTTGAAAACTTAAACCCTTTTGTATAATCAAACCTTTGTGCCGCTTTAATAAGCCCCAGAGAGCCTTCCTGCACAAGGTCCATAAATAAAATTCCCTGACCGGTGTATTTTTTGGCAATAGATACAACAAGTCTTAAATTTGCCTGTACAAGCTTCTTTTTGGCTATTTGCGCCTCTTTTCTGCTTCCTTCTTTTATTGTTTTTCCAAGTGCTATTTCAGAGTTTCTGTTCAAAAGTTTTACCCGCCCGATGTCTTTTAAGTACATTTGCAAAATTTCATCTTTATTTGCAATAGTGGAAAAAGTTTTTATCTCCTCTTGCTCTTCTTCTTCCAAATAATTTTCTAATAATATATCTTCTTTATGCTCACAAATATTAATACCCAAAATACTACTCCTCCAAATAAAGTATAGTCTTTTGGAGGATAGACGAAGTTTTATAGTATATGTTCCTTATAAACTATTGTTTAATAATTGCAAGATGTCTTTCAAAATTTTCCTTTAGAGGCAGCTTATAGCTGACAATTTGCGCTTTGTGGTCTTTAATTTGCTCTAATTCTTCTTCAAGGGTTTTTGACTTGTAAATTATAAAATATCCGCCCTCTTTTATGTGTTTTTTAGAAAGTCTTAGGACGTTTTTAATTGTACCGACTGCTCGAGATATAACAATGTCGCAGTTTAGCGGCTCTAAGTCTTCAATTCTTGCATAAGAAATTTTCAAATTTTTTATGTCTAATTCCGCTTTTATGTCTATGATAAAATTAATTTTTTTCATCCTGGAATCGTTTGCGACAATTTCAAGTTCAGGGAAAAAAAGTGCAAGAATTACGGATGGAAAACCGCCGCCTGTGCCGACATCAAGGATTTTTTGTTTTTTGTTCGGGTTAAATTCATCCCATTTTAAAATTGCAAGCGAGTCAAAAACATGTTTTTCAAAAAGAACCTTTGTGTCATTTGCACTCATAAGATTTGTGTGTGAATTGTATTCGATAAAAAGCTTGTGCCACAAGTTTAATTTTTCAACGGTGTTTTTGTTCGGTTCAATGTTAAATTCATTTTTTAAAAGTTCAAGGTTTTTATCGCTAAACATATTTTTCCTCAATTCTTGCAAAAACCGCGGGAAGCATTTTTATTTTCATATCGTTTATTCTCTGGTTTATTATTTGTTCGTTTTCTTCCAAAATATTTGCCCCAAGAGCTGCTTTTGCCCTGAAGAAACACTCAAGCGCAAGCTCGTCCTGATTGTAGTTATAATACAAGTCGCCCAGCTCTAAATATGCAAAGGCTTCTTTAAATTCGTCATGCAAGTCTTTTGCACATTTTAGCGCCTCTTGCATATATTCTTGTGCAATCTCAAAGCTTTCATGTTCATATATTTTTGAAAGCTCACGTGCTGCAAAATATATACCTGAGGGGTTTTCCTCTTTTCTGTCTTTTTCAAGCGCCAATGAAATATATTTTTTTGCTTCATCGGTGTTATTTTGATAAGAATAAATAAGCCCTAAATTGATGCAGCTTTGTGAAAACCACCTGTTTTGAATAGTATTGTCGCTTGCTGTTATATTTTTTAAATAGAATTCTGCAGCATTGTTAAAATCTTGCATATCATCGTATAATATTGCGGTTTTGTAGTATATTTCACAAAGCATGGAAATGTCGTTTTTGTCTGCAAAATCTCCTGCGAGTCTGTAATATTTAAGCGCTTCGTTTATAGAATTTTCGCTTTCAAAAATATCCCCTAATCCCAGATAAGCGCTTGTTTTTATGCGATTATCGGAAATTTTATCGGAATTTATGATTTTGAGATATTCCTCTTTTGCGCTTGCAAACCTGTATAAATTCTTGTATAGGTTTGCAATTTCAAGTACTGTTCTGAAATATTTTTCATAATCGCCAATTAAAAGATGCAGCGAGCTTACCTGAGTGTAGTAGTTAAGAGCATTTTCGTAGTTGTTCATTTTTTCACTGTTGTGTGCTAAGTGCTCTAAAATTTCTATTTTGGTTTTTTCGTCGTTTGTTTTGCCCTTCAGCCGCGAGAGTATTTCATTTGCCTGTGCAAACTGGTAATTTTGCTCAAGCTCGTCGGCTTTTTTAAATTCTTCAAGGAAATTGAACTCCTCATTTTCAAGGCGTTCCATTTTTTCCTGCTCGTATTTTCTTCTTCTGTATTCTTTTAGTATAAGGGCATCCTCTTCGCTCATAAATTCTTTTTTGGGGGTGAGTTTTTTGTTTTGCAGCTCTCTTTTTTTGTCCAGGTATTTTTGTTTTCTGTCTATTTCTTTTGTGTTAAACCAGGGGTTTGAGCCTTCCTGTGCAAGGGAAATGTATGAAAAGTTGCTTTTGTTAATGGCTGCCTGCTTGCCAAGGGAGGGAATATTTTTTTTGACGGCTTCGACCTGTTTCCTTATGCTTTCTCTTGAAAGTCTTAAAATCCTGTCCCGCGGACTTTTTGCAAGCTCCTGTTCGTATATTTCAACAAGTCTTGTATATATTCCGTATCTTTCCTGCAAAGACAGGGTGGATAAAAAATACTGTTTAAAATAATTTCTTAAAATAATGTCGTTATCCACTCTTGAGATTAGATAATTTCTTTCAAGATATTCGATTTGCCTTGTGTCGCCAAGGTTGTAGCTGTCGATAAAATCGATACTCACGGCATGGTTTAGGGCGCTCAAATTTTTTATAATCGTAAAATATGCGCTCGGCACAAGGGATACAAGCTTTAAAATTACAAAATCGCTGAATGATTCGCTTCGTTTTTTAAATTCGCCCAAAAGCTCGGATATTTTAAGCCCCGTAATCTGCGAGTATCTTAAAACCATCCTTAAATACAAACTGTGCCCGCCCGTGAGTTCATACAATTTATCGAGAGTGTCCTCATCTTCGCTGACATTTTCGTTTTCAAGTTTTTCTATAAAAACCTCTTTTGTATCAGGCTTAATTTCTATTACCTGAGCGGGTATATTTTCGCTCAGGAAAAAATCAATGTTATTGTTCCTTGAGATAAGCACTACTTTTGTGTTTTCAAAACTTGCGATGTGCGCAAGAAAGTTTAAAATCTCCGTATTTGTATCCGCAAGTTCAAAATTATCAATTACAATAATGCATCTTTTATCAATATTTTTAAAATAAAAGCTTACTTTGTTTTTAAAACTTTCCCCCATGGTTTTTTTCAGACTAACTTTTTTCTCAAGAGAAAATTTTCTGAAAGAATCGTAAAAATTTAAAAGAAAGTCGTCAATAGCAGTGTTTTCAAAACATAAATGCTTAAAGACAAGAGTATCCTCGTCAAGATTTTCTAAAGTTTTGTATAGAATTTCGCTTTTTGCACAACCTGAAAAACCGCACAAAAGCAATAGCTCATCTGACGAGTTGTAAAAATAATTTATTTTGTCTATAATTTCATTACTAAATTGAAAATCAGATGTTTCCATATAATTATTCTACAAAATTTTTAAGGATTTATCTACATTTAGTATTGTTGTTGGTGAAAAGCAAAAATGTTTGTTAAACAATGTAAATTTTTTTTAAAATTACTATCAAATATTTTCATTCAGGCTTTTTCATTAACGTGTGTGTTAGTTTTTGGAGTCCTATAACAAGGTGCAAACAGGTCAGATAAAATTAGTAAATATGCCTCAAAATTCTTATTATGCATCCGATGAGGCGCATAAAAAACTGTCAAGCACCTCTGACAGAATTATTAAAAAAACGCCTCTGACGGGAGCAAGAATTGTCGCAGATAAGCTTGTAAACAGTGTTTTCACATATGCTCCAAAAGGCATGCAGGGCTCAAGAAACTCTAATTTTTACGAATTTTTATCAATGGGTTTAATACCCAATATAACAGGCTCCGCAGCGCTTATCGCCCTGTTTAATCTGGCAAATTCCAAATTCAGAAATCCGGACAGAGCATATGCGGCAATACCCGGCAGAAAAATGGCATACGGTGTTGTTTTTTACGCGCTCGGCAAGTGGCTCGGCTCAAAGTTTATTAACAAAGGGGTAGAGTATAAAACCGGCGTAGATCTTGAAATGCCTTATAAAAAAGTGGTAACGGAGCTTCCTGAGTACAAAGGAGACAGGGATTTAACAAGGGTTGAATATCACAGAGTCTTTGAAAGTGCAGACTTCCCGCGTTTTGACCTTATAAATAAAATGGGCGAACAAAAAGGCAACAGATTTTTATGGTGGGATAAAATAGCCAGAAAAATGGGCTTTAAAACACGCCTTAACTCTCCGGATCAAACAATTCAGGACAAGGTAAGAGAAATTATAGTAAAAGCAACAAGTGCAAAATACATAAGCTCTTACATATGGGCTGCACTCGGTGTTGCACTTGCCGCTCAGGAACCTTTTGAAAAACCGATTATATTTCCTGTGTGCGGTACGAAAAGAGAAAGACTTATCGGGCTTGGCAAAAACTTTGCAACTACCCTTAAAGACAGCTTCCTTGATTTATATAACGGCAATCCCGGCAAATATATGTATGCTTCCAAAATATTGGGCAGAACTTTAATCTTCGGCGCTCTGGCTTCTACGGTCCTCGGGGTTTTCAATGCCACAAGAGGCTTTAGAATTGCGGATAATCAGCCTGACACACAAATTGATATAGATAGGGAATATGAGGTGCACTAATGGATAATAAAATCAACTCCTCTATTCAAAATAACCAATACAAACAGCTGAGCAAGGCAATTGCAGAGCAGGATGCATACAGAGCATTTCTTGTTAATGCAAATTCTATTGCTCCGCAGCCGAACCGTGCATACCTCTTAAAAAGCAGAAACCCTGTTTCAAGTGTTATAATCGGCACATACGACACTGCAAAAGACGTTGTAGAGCTGGGCAAAGCTCTTGCGACAGGTAAATCAAACGATAACCAGCTCGGCAGATTTAACGATCTGGGTATGAAGCTTGGCAGTTTGGGTATTGCTTCTTATCTTTTTACAAAACGCGGAACGAGCACAAAAGGTTTGATGGAATTTATCGGCGCGGCTTCATTTTTTGCTTCGATGGCAGCATGGCCAAGACTCCTTATATCAGAGCCTATAAAATTTCTTTACGGTTTTGATATCCGTCAGCAATATGTTGATGCACAGGGCCGAAAAAAGAGATTATATCTTGATAACCAGTTTGTACCCGACCTGTATTCAAAAGAAGAAATCGACAGAGTTGCGGACAAACTCGGAATAGACAAAACTACACATGATTACAGAGAATTAACAAAAGAAAAAATGCGCACAATCGCCCTTCAAGGTAATACATTGTGGATGTTAACAGCAGGTTTCAGCCCGCTTTTAACCTCTATGATATGCAACCTTGCAGAAAGAGGGGTAACTAAGTATATCATAAATCACAACTGCAGCAAGGCAATCAAAAACCTTGACAACATTGAAAAAATGGCTGCGGAAAAAATCAAAGATCCGGCATTTAACATAGTTGATGCAAAAGAATTAAAAGTCCTTACGGATCCCGTGCTTGCCGAGCCCGATAAACAATATTTCAGGCATGCCGCAACACTTCTTAATCCCTTCCATGCGATTTTAAATGCCAGAGACACGGATGATGCCAATTTGATTGCAGAGCTAAATAATTACTCCGCAAGAATTTCCAAAATTCTTGAAGATGAGTTTGAAAGCAAAAGGGTGTTCAGGGGCAAAGGCGTACTGAGATACGAAGATATAACGGAAATTTTGCGCGAAAGAATCGGCGACAGCGTTGCGGATATTCAGGGCAATGTCGAAGAATCCGAATTTGTATCAAAAATTAAAGAAGCCTTTACAAACTCGGGCTACGAAGTGGACGGCGTTCAATATCTTCCTTCAAAACATGTGGAAGATGTCTACAATACCGTCATAGACACAATAACAGACCCTTCGGAAAAAGAAAACGTAATGCGCGCCTACAAGGATTTGGCAAAACTTCAGCCAAACACAAGAGAAGCCGTTGAAGATGTCTGCAAGAACATAAAAGACATATACAACACTCAAACACGACCTCTGGGTGCAATGGTTGCCACTATATCAGAGTTTTTAAATGCCATCGGCGGTCAAAAATACGAATCCGTCCAAACGAACATACACTTAAGCTCTCTGGATGAACTTATGAAAAGTTTAAATCTTTCTTATAAGGAACTCAAAGAAGCAAGACTTAACCCTGAAAGTGCAAAAACCATACTCAGCGGCAAGCTCGGCAAAATTGCTTCAAGCGATGACAAGTACGGCAAATTTATCTCCGATATCACATCAAGACAGGCTAAGTTTGAATCGTCGGTAATTGACAACTTCTTTGGCAGCATCGCTAAAAGAGTAAGCTCGGTTCTCTCAAATGCATTTGATACAATACCGGACGACTCGCCGCTTGCAATATTCAAAAAAGAAGCCCGATACGACATGGACAAAGTTAAAAAGTTCGTTGCGGATGATTTAAAAGTTTCTTATGAAGAACTTGTTAAAAGAAACGGCGGGGAAGTGCCCGATGAAAAATTAATCGGCTACCTCCGTAAAAATGCACCAAATCCGCAGATGTACAGAACTTCTCCCTTAATGCAAAAAGTAATACAGTCCTTTGTGGAAGAAAAGAGCGCGGGAGTTAAAGCTACGGGTCACAGATACATTTTAGAAGCAGACTTTGAAAGAAGACTGAAAACAGGCGAACTTGAAGCATACTGGAAATATTTAACAGGCGGTCAGGAACTTGGCGACGATGTTATTAAAGTTTGCCGCGACATAATGTATGACGGTACAATGAACGACCTTGCAAACAAATTTTATATGAAAGGCAACGGCATTGAAGCTCCGAAAATTCTGCAGCTCTTGTTCAAACAAAGCGACTTTGTACCCGAGGGCGCTAAAGCTCCTTACGGTGCATTGAGCGAGTTAACGAGCAATTCCTGCGATGACTCTCTGCTTGCAAAATTAAAAGAAACAAGGTCAAATTTCTACAACATATACGGAAAAATGCTCGACCATGCAAGACCGGGTCATATAGACAACAGTGCGTATATGCCCTCAAGCCCGAAAGTGCAGTATTCAATGCTTGGAAAAGCAGGCTCCGAGCTGTTTATGGAAACAGCCAGCAGAAAATTCAACGACAGAACATGGATGAGAATATTCCTGCCTATAACAGCCGGAGTTATGGCTCTTACGGTTGTTTCCCAGCTGTTCTTCGGCAAGGTCAAAAACGAACATCTTTACGGTAAAAAAGAAAACGGAGGGGTAAATGCAAGTAAATAATATTTCAGCCCGTTATTTAGTTTACCCGAGAAAAGCTGCCGCGGCTCAAAAAACGAACGACACAACAAAACAAGAGGTGCAAAACAGCCAAAGTATGCCGTTTAACCCTCTGCTCTCAAGATACATAATCAAACACTCAAGCCAAATTCTTCCGGTCCAAAAGACAAATGCCGTTAACGAAATAAAAACACATACCCCCGTTGTATGGCACAACCGTTTTAAAGATATGCTCAAAAACAACGAAGCCACAATTTTGGGCGTTGTTCCAAGGATAATGAACGCAAAAGACCTCGACGGCAACGGACTTATTCAGGCGGGCGAAAAGAGCGGTAACTTTATAAATGCCATAGAAAGACTTGATGAAATAAAAGCTATGGGTATTAACACCCTGCACATTCTTCCCATACACCCGACAGGCAAAACACTGGCTATGGGTACGGCAGGCTCCCTTTATGCGCCGGACAGATTTCTTGAAGATGACGGCAAACTGGCGGTTGACCCGAATTTAAAAGACCCGAATATGGAAGGCAGTGCCTGGGATCACTTTAAAATTTTTATTGACGAATGCCACAAGCGCGGAATGTCCGTAATGCTTGATTTGCCCTCCTGCGCCAGTCTTGATTTTGCAAAAAGACATCCGGAGCTGATGGCAAAAGAAAAAGACGGACAGGACAAAACACCGCAGGGCTGGCAGGACATAAGAATGTTCAGAGTCTGGGATAATGAAGGCGAGCGCAAACTTAATCCCAAACTTGTTGATATGCACAAAAAATACGTAGATGCCTGTGTAGAACTCGGTATAGACGGTATCAGAGCCGACGTATCACGTGCTAAGCCGATAGAGTTCTGGAATGTAATTATTCCCTACTCGCACATAAAAGACCCGCAATTCGGCTGGCTGGCAGAATCATACACCCATGAAGATGCTTCTCCGCAGCTCAATATGCCCTACGACAGACCCGAAGACCAATTAAGAGGCGGTTTTGATTCTTATTACGGTCAGTTCCATATTCTGAGCCAGTGGACAAAAGCCGATGACCTGTTTAAATATATGAAAGAAAACATCGACATGTCAAACAGGCAAAGCGAGCCGAAATCTCTAATCGGTTCTATGACAACGCACGATGACCAAAGCCCCATGCACTACGGCGGCGCCCCCTGGGTAATGTTTACAACCGCTCTGCAATGCACGCTTCCGATGGTTAACCCTTATTATATAGACGGTGTTCAAACGGGCGATTATTACCTGTACCCCTATGACCACGCAAAATCCCCCACATCTCAAACAGACAACTACGAATGCACCGTTCACACGGGCAGACTTGATATATTTAACTTCTCAAGAAAACCGGGCGGCGAATATCCTCAAATTCAAGAGTTTATGACAGCCGCACACAAGATTAGAAACGGCGAGGTAAAGCCCGAGTATAAAAATATAATCGAACATGGTTCATTTATAAAACTTGAAACAAACAATCCTGAAATCATTGCTTATGCACGCCATAAAAACGGCAAAACCCTTCTTTTTATCGGCAACAGAAACGCTAATTTAAGAAGAAGCGGCAGAATAGAAATACCCGGTTTCAGGCAAAATCAGGAACTTAAAAATCTTGTGCCGTCCTATGCTCAGCCAAGTTATTTCCAAAAAGCGGATAATTCTCTGACTGTTGATTTAGGACCTCTAAAAGCGCATGTTTTTGAAATTAATACACCTAATATCGAAAAACAGGTGGATCCGCAAAATGTTATGCAGCAAAATTTTTAAAAGCCGCATGATAAGTTAACATCTGTTAAACAAAACCACATTTCGAGGCAATTTTATACTTTCAGATGTTTTATAGAAATCGAAGGGAATAAAGGGTAATTACTGTGAAAATTTCTGCAATAGAGCAACAATATGATGTAAAGAACGCAAAAAGTCAAAACGTAAGCTTTGAGGGTTTAGAGCGTACCGTAGATAATGTTTACAAGTTTTTTGCTCCCCCTTACGACAAAGACAAATACGACATTTTGCTTGAAGTTTGCCCTGTTGTTGAGGACGGCAGAGGCGGTTTTAAATTTGATGAAAAAATCAGCAAAACCCCTATAACCATTAACAAATCTTACAATGACTTAAGGCTCACGGGCGTAACTGCATACCCCAGAACTACCGCAATAAGCAACCCTTCAAGCAGCGAGTATATGGGCTACAGATTCAGACTCGTAGATAAAAAAGATGCCGCAAACGCGTTTAAAAACGTAAATTCAAAAAATACAAACAACCCCTTTTCTCAAATCGAAACAAAAAAACTTATTTTAGATGCAGGCACAAGGATGGGGACTCAATTCGGCGAGTTTACCGTAGTTTCAAACAGAATGGGCGTAACGCCGAAATCAGGCTCGGCAATTCATATGTTTTATGATACTTATGCTCCGAAAATGAGTCCGGATAAGCGTTCAAAATATGTAAGAAACCACTTTAACAAAGCGCTTGGCAGTGTTGAAGATTTTCTCAGATACCCCGATGAAATAAAACCCTACAGATACGTAATGACAAATCCTTACATAGGTGTTGATTCCGTGTCGTCGCATAAATACTGGGGCGAAAATTTCTTCAGGGTTCCTTCTCAGGCAAAATTCAGAGAAGTTATAACAGAACTCTACAGACAGGGAAAAAGCTACATAGCCGACGGCGCATTTACTTCGCAAAGTATCCAAAGCCCGCTTTTTCAAGATGTTCTGAAAAAAGGTAAAGAGTCATATTTTTATGACTGGTTTAAAGTCAGAGACAAAGTCAAAGTCGGCATTTTCCCCGACAAAGTACACAGTGAAAATCCAAACCGCCCCAATCCTCTTGAGCACATAGGCTTTAAGATTATTAATGCTATGGGCACGGAAGGATACGACCACAACAGACCCAGCTACATCCAATTTTTTGACGACAGGCTCGCAAGTGTAAAACAGCAGCTTGACACAAAAAATCTCATAACAAGCTATGATAATGCAAACCCGAAAGATCACTACGATATTACAACCCATCAGGATTCAATCCAGCCTTATTTCTTTGAACTTGACTATTCAAGCAAAATCGTGAGAAATAAATTCACGGGCTACAATCACAAAATGCTGACAGACACCCATGAAATATTTGAAAAAGAAGCTCCCGGTTCAAAGAAAATCATAGACAATCTTGATGCGTTTTTCTCGTTTGATAATTTCGATATAGTAAGAAAAGGCAGAGCCGCAGGCGCAGACTTCTGGGACGGCAACACCGACCTTGTTAAAATGAATCTTTCAAACCCCGGTCACTCCTTTGAAAGCCTTGAAGGCTCTCAGGGCGCGAGAGAATACCTCTGGGATGTTGCTACTCACTGGACAAAATTTGCAAATGACAGCTTGGTTGCCCACATCGCAAAAGCTTATGTTAACGGTAACAACGAAGAAATAGCGCAGGTTGCGCGCGCAAACGGCTTGCCCGATGATAAACTTGCGCAAATAGTTGAAGAAGTCAAAAAAGAATGCATTGGAGATGATGCAGCCCAGTATGATGCGCAAAAAATAGTAAAAGATGTAATAGATAACTTTAAATACCCGACTCTTGATGTTTCGGTACAAATTCAGCCCGCGCTGTTCACTCCCCAGTTTAAAGCTTATATGAACAAACCGGAATCGCGGGAAATATTAACAGACTTTGTACTCGGCGTGCTTGTAAGGCTTAACGAGTCAATGGGCGAAAAAATTATCGATACTTCCCTTGAATCGAGCGATGTAATCACAACGGAAGACATATACAAGCTCTTTGGCAAATACATAACAGGCAATAAAGTACGCGAAAGAAGCTACGAACTTGCTGACAGTGACAACAGGATTAAACTCACAAAATTCGGCAAAGAAATGCTTGAAATGTGGGGATCTGTTATACTGGGCTACGCACTGCTCAAGGGCATGTTTCCCGATCAGGAAGTTTCAATTGATCCTGCTTGGGGTACTTTAATTACTTCAAGAGCACTAAAAGATTCCACACTTTATGATGCAAAAGTCGTCAGCAGCAATGATGTTAAGGAGGACGGCAGAAATCTTGCAAAAAATATTATAAATAATTTGCGCTCAAGAGCCCAAACAAGAGATATGCAGTGGAATTTGTCCGATGAACTCATTCAGGCGGGCTTTAGCGACTACACACTTGAGAGCCTTAAGTTTGCCCGTGAGTTTGTAAAACAGACACAGGGCGGTTTAAACTGGCGTTTTGATGCAGCAAAAGACGTTGCCGACTTAACTGCGGCAAGAAACGGCATGAGAAGCGTTGAACAATCACTGGATGATATTATTGAAATCTGGGGTAACTTTGTTAAAAACGTTCGCAAGATTAACCCTTCATCTTACGTAGTTCTTGAACTTACGGACTTGTGGGCGCTGCGTAACCTTGATATTTACAAAGTAAATGCAAGGTATGAACTCGGAAAAGATGCAAGCGAAAGTGACATCAACAGCAGGGCAGAGTTCTTAAGAGAAATTGACTGGGGTAAATATATAGACCCCAACGTTGCGGAGCGTATGATAAACGAAAAAACAGGCGCTACCACAGGTTCCCAGTATTCGGTTTTCTTTAATCTTGCGCCGAACTTATTCTCAAAAAACTTTGAACACGGCAATAAAGGCGAAGAATATGATAATTTAAACGTCATAAAAGATAAACTTGAAGCATTTATGAAATCAGGACCGCTTTTGAGTATTACCCATGCCCACATATTCTGGGACAACCATGACAAACCGCGCGGACCTCACTGTCTTGCGCTTGATATGGGCGCTTACCTTTCAAGGTTCGGCATAAATGTTGACTCAAGCAAAATTAACTCTCAGGACATAAAAGCCGCAAAATTAGCTGCCGAAAATGTTTTGGGTCTGCCTGCCGAAACGACTCCGCTTCGCGAATACGATTTAATAAGCTCAAAAGCCGTCGTTGTGGGCGATATGTACAAAAAAAGCTTTGCACGGGTCTTAAAAAACGATCCCGTAAGGCTGGATATCATAAATGAAGCCATTAAAAATCTTGCACTCGGACATTTTAAAGACAAACAGAACGATGACTTCATAAGGGCTGAGGCATTCGGACAGCTGCCTTTTGAAATCACAATAAATGACGTTATGGAAGAGGCGGGATACATTGCAGCCAAAAAAGGAATAAAATGGTACAGTAAAACCGAGGCAAAACAGGTTGCAGACAAAGCTTTTGAAATATTTATGACACCCGCAATGGATAAGTTAACCAAAATGACTGAATTCCTTTGTGCGACAACAGGCATGCCGTTTTTCTACGCAGGCGACAATCTGGGTCAATCAGGCTATGAATACGCCACAAAGAACATAACTCAGGCAAACAGAAACCTGATAAGGCATGAATGGATTGATCCGAATTCAAGCGAATATAAACCTTTTATTAAAAAATATTACGATAAAACTCAGGCTGTTTGCGATTTGAACAACAAATACGGACTCTCCGCAATAGCAGGAGGCATGCCGATTTCGCTTCCCCAAGCAGACTCAAAAAGGCTCTATGCGCTTCTTAAATACGACTCAAAAGGCTCAAACGTTATACAGGTCTTTACAAACCTCGGTATTGATTCAAACAAACAGGAAACAATGGAGGTGCCCTCGATAAGCATGAAAGACGAAAACGGTGTTGAGTACAAAATAGACTACGCAAACAGCCCGCAGCAGTATTTAAAAAGAAAAGTTTACGACGAAAATAAAGCTTGTTTTACGGACGAACTCGACTCTAACGGAAACCCCGTAAAATATGTGGTTGCAGACGGCAAACTGAGACGCGCCGACGGAGAAAAAATTGTTTTAAACGATACCGTTACAACTTTTTACAAACCGTTAATCAACCCGAGCTCCAAACATCTTGAAATAATGAACAGATACAATATCTGCTTCTGATTTTACTTTAAATTTGCAAACCCGAAAAACCTGCCGGTATCGCTCCTAAAGCGCAGCCAGCCGGTTTTTTGTTTGTCGTCGTAGTTTTCGACTTTTACAAGAATCCAATTTCCCCTTACAAGCCAGGGACTGATGTGCGTTGCAAGGAAAAAACTGTCTACACTCGGACTTTTGGGATCGGGCGAAGCATAGAGAATTTTATACTCTTTCGGTACATCTCTGAATAAATACAGCCCGTATCTTTTCCCGTAACTTATTAAAAACTCGCTCCAGCTCAGGTAATTTGTGTACTCATCTTTTTTTATCCAGCCGAAAAGCTGAAATCTCTGGTTGTAGCAAATGTTAATCCACTCGTCCGTTTCATCTTCCACACTAAAGAGCGCAACATTGTTTGACGGCGCAAAACCAAGAAAAATCTCGCGCGCTTCACAGTTCATTTTTGTGTTTTTGCACTCGACATTTCCAAACTCGTCCCAGATTATCTGGGCTTTAATTTTTGATTTTAAATTATTTTCTTCATAAATCTTTATATTTTTTCCGCTCTGAGCCACGCCAATGCCGAAATGAGCCACGGAGGAAAGGTACTGCGGGGTCACATCAGCCCTTGAAGTGAGCGTGAAAACAAATAAAAATGCAATTGTAAGTAATATTTTTTTCATAAAAACCATGCCTGTGGTCTAATTTTAACACAAAATGTAAAGATATGTAAAACTTTGCTCTTGACTGGCGGTTTTTAGCGGATATGATTTTATAAGTCTGACTAAGATATTGCAGGATGGGAAAAAATCATTTTTGCAAGATATATAAGTTCAAGAAAGAAAATACCGTTAACAGCTGTTTTAAAATTTAATTGTAATTACATATATTAGAGGTACTTAAATGTCAACAACAAAATATGCGAACCGAGTTACTCCTATGGGCATACCCGAAACACGCCTTAAGGATTTACCCGACTTGATTGAAATTCAGAAAAAGTCG